>NZ_JBICNX010000039.1:0-18232 GCF_043107035.1 Staphylococcus sp. 231237_7MaSpsaltlick | reverse complement strand
AGTTGATGTTTTTGTTCTTAATTTGTATATCTAGATATTAAACGATATTAGTTTATTCTTCAAGATATATATTCGGGTGAGCGACTTCTTAAATTAAATTAAGGAGTCGATTTTTTATGAGTAAAAAAGAGCAAGAAATCTTTTCAAATCAAAGCACAGAACATGAAAATTAAATTTTTTCTAAAACCGGCTACTCTAATAGCCGGTTAGGTGTACATATTGATGACACCCCCCACCCAAAATTAAGTTTTGATGCGATGACAATCGTTGGGAATTTGAACAAAAACAATGCTAAAAAGCTATCTGAATTTATGAGTCTAGAACCACAAATACGACTTTGGGATATGCTTCAAACAAAATTTAAAGCTAAAGCATTACAAGAAAAAGTTTATATCGAATATGACAAAGTAAAAGCAGATACTTGGGATAGACGTAATATGCGTGTCGAATTTAATCCAAATAAACTTTCACATGAAGAAATGATTTGGTTAAAACAAAATATTATCGACTACATGGAAGATGACGGTTTTACGAGATTAGATTTAGCTTTTGATTTTGAAGATGATTTGAGCGATTACTATGCTATGTCAGATAAAGCGTTGAAAAAAACCGTTTTTTACGGAACAAGTGGCATTGCAGAAACAAAGTACTTTGGTTCTCGTGATAGTGATAGATTTATCAGAATTTATAACAAGAAAAAAGAGCGTAAAGACAATGCAGATGTTGATGTTATGTCTGAACATTTATGGCGTGTAGAAATTGAACTAAAACGAAATATGGTTGATATGTGGAATGGGTGTTTTGACGATTTGCATATATTGAAACCTGATTATACAACAATCGAAAAAGCTACAGAACGCCACACAATTATGGCGTTGTTGTTTGATGAGAATGAGTGGGGAAAATTAGAACGTAGAAGAAAATACAAAATGCGTAAACTAATGCAAAATATATCGCCAATTGATTTAACTGAATTAATGAAATTGACCTTAAAGGAAAATGAAAATCAGTTACAGAAGCATTTGAATTTTTGGTTAGGGGAGACGATTTTATGGAACAAGAAACAAAAGAACGCTTATCAAAATTTATTGAAAGTATAGAGAAACATTCATTTGAGTTAAAAGATTTAGAGAAAGATATTGAAGATAATGATTTTAATATTAAAATGCTAATTCAAGAAATAAATGTTTATACTAGTGATATTCTGTATGAGATTTATGGATTAAAAATTCATACAGAATATCCAGATTGATTTTGACTTTGAACTTAGTGAATTAAATTTTATATACGCAAGTGATCATAAAATTTATGAACGTATAGCAACCACATTTTTGGTTGCATGGTTTTATGGTTTTGAACTATGAGTGGCTAGCATTTTGCCACTCATTTTTTGCGTAAGCAAAAACATAAAGGGTATGGGATTAATCCCATCAAGCCGGTATATTCAGAACGAAGTGGCTAGAATATACGACGCTTGCCAAACCACATTATTACTTGAAATTTTGTTGATTATCCTATAATCTACAAATATAGAAAGTAATATATTTCGAAGAAACGTGGTGGGATTAAATGAGTGAACGTGATAATAATTTGGCTAGCGATTTGTCTGTTGGGGAAAACCGTAAACCCAACCGCAAAGAGCCGAAACAAATTAGTTTCAGAGTGAGCGAATCCGAATATGAAAAGTTAAG
This sequence comes from Staphylococcus sp. 231237_7MaSpsaltlick, assembly GCF_043107035.1. Taxonomy (NCBI): domain Bacteria; kingdom Bacillati; phylum Bacillota; class Bacilli; order Caryophanales; family Staphylococcaceae; genus Staphylococcus; species Staphylococcus sp. 231237_7MaSpsaltlick. Next base: position 16,541 of record NZ_JBICNX010000039.1, on the reverse strand, counting down.
GGCATCGGCTGAAACTTTGAATATGAGTGTGCCAAATTTCGTTAAGAAAAAGGCACATGGGAGTCGATTGGTAGCGCCCAAATTTGATAAAGAGACGCGACAATCGATTGCCAAAGATTTAAGTAAGTTAGGCGCAAACGTGAATCAAATTGCTAAATATTGCAATCAACATCAACATGACGCACCAAATTATGAGGGTTTAGAACATAATATCAATGCAGTACGTGAAAGGTTGGATGAAATATGGCAAAAACTAAATTAAGAGTTGTTTTTAATGTGATAGCAGCATTAATCTTTTTTGTCTACATATGTTTGATATGGGTTATTGATATTAATGAAATTGGGGCACTTATTTATTCAGTTTTGTTTTTTGGAACACTTATTCTAAGAGATAAAGTTGCGCCTAAAAAGAACCGAAGTGATGAAGATGGCAACAACTAAATTAGGTAATACCAAATCGGCAAGTCGGGCAATCAATTACGCAGAGAAACGTGCAGAAGAAAAAAGTGGTTTAAATTGTGATGTAGATTATGCAAAATCGGCTTTCAAACAAACAAGAGCTTTGTATGGCAAAGAAGATGGAATTCAAGCACATACGGTTATTCAGTCTTTTAAACCTGGCGAAGTAACACCTGAACAATGTAATCAACTTGGCTTAGAACTGGCAGAAAAAATAGCACCTAACCATCAAGTAGCTGTTTATACGCATACAGATAAAGACCATTATCATAATCATATTGTGATTAATTCAGTTGATCTAGAAACTGGAAAGAAATATCAAAGTAATAAAAAACAACGTGAATTAGTTAAAAGAGCAAATGATGAAATATGTATTTCACATAATCTATCAATTCCAAACAGACAGGCACAAATTCGCTACACTCAGGCAGAAAAAGCTATTGTTTTTGATAAAGAAGAATATTCTTGGAAAGATGAATTACGTGAATTGATTGAAAATGCAAAAGCACATACAAGCAATTTAGAGACGTTTTCAGAGCATTTAGAAGAAAAAGGGGTAGAAGTTAAGCTTCGTGGCGAAACAATCTCATATAAGCCTGAAAATGCAAATAAATGGGTGCGTGGACGAACGCTAGGTTCAGATTATGAAAAAGGGGCGATTGACTATGAGCATGAAAGACATCAAGAACAACAAAGAGAATCCGAATATGCAGACGGATTTAAGGTCAACTGGGACGCAGTCGAGCAACACACAGAGCAACTTAAACAACGAAGAGTTGAACGAGCTCAAGAGACAAAACAAGCTAATCGTAAAATATCTAGCAGAGATACAAGAGAATCAGAAAATCAGAGAGAAAGAACACAAGGAAACAACGTCCGAATTGAAAGAGGCAACGAAGGAATTTCGAGATAAAAGCTTAAAGATTCGTAATGATTTTGTAGATGTACTTCAAGAAAAATTAAAACAAGTTGATACAGAAGAATTAAAAGATATATTAGGCAGAGATATTTACAGAGTACGAGAAGAAAATGACCGTATGTTGCAAGAAGTAAGAGCGTCACATGAACACTATAAAAAAAGACAAAAGCAATTATTTACAGGTATTGGGGCTATGTTATTAGTCTTTATGTTATTTGCTTTAATTATGACCATAGGCAGTGATTTTATGAGTTTCTTGCATGTAGATATATTACAGAAGGCCATAGTAAGTAAAATAAGAGCGTCTGAGGGCTTTATGACATTCGTTTGGTATATTGCTTATGGTTTGCCTTATATATTGGCTATAGGACTATTTATTGGCTTGTATGAATGGATTAGAGCAAGATTTCATGATTAGACCACGCATTTATGCCGAGAAAATTTATTGTGCGTTGAGAAAAATAAGAAAAGTAATTCGTATAGGATTATCATTTGCACAATTGATAGTACAATCATTAATAATTTATTACGCCTATAAGCAATATAAATTATCAAAAGAAAATTAAAATCATTTTGCTTTGAACTTTATATAATATTTTTAATAACTTTTTAAACCCTTTTTAGAGACTAGTTGATTCTTACTGCGAGAAAGATTATATCTTGTTAAAGGGTAGTTTTTGTAACAGTAAAGGGTAGTTTTTGTAACAGTAAAGGGTAGTTTTTGTAACAGTAAAGGGTAGTTTTTGTAACAGTAAAGGGTAGTTTTTTACAAAAACTACCCTTTACTGTTGTAATACTATAAATAAATGTGTTAAGTTATTTATAAATTAATGATTAAGGGTAGTTTCGAATATATAACTACCCTTAATCATTAATTTAATAGAATTTGGGAGTGACTATAAAGTGTCTGGAGAGACTGTTGTGTACAGAAATGAAATGAATTTAGTTCCTTTAAGAAAGTTTACAAGTACAGAAGTAGACTTATTTTTCACTCTATGTAATAAACTTAAAGAACAAGATACACGTAAATTAGAAATCCCTTTTGATGAACTTAAACACCTTAGTAATTATTATTCACGTTCACAAGAACGTTTTATTAGAGACTTAGAACATGTATACGATAAAATGTTACATCTAACTTATACAGAACGTAACGGGAAATCTTTTGAAAAATTTGTTCTATTCACCTCATACAAAGTGGATACGGAAGATCAATATTTATCTATAAGTATAAACCCTGACTTAAAGCATATACTCAATTCAATTACAGCTGATTTCACTAAATTCGAATTACAAGAAATGACACATTTAAAATCAACATACGCTAAAAATATGTTTAGACTACTTAAACAATATAAGCATACAGGGTATTTGAGGGTGCAAATTGATGACTTTAGAGAACGTTTAGATATACCCAAAAGCTACAGAATGAGTGAAATAGACAAATATGTTTTAAAACCAATAATTAAGGAACTAGGATTTATATTTAAAGATCTTACGATTAATAAAATCAAAGCTAAGAAAGGGCGTAAAATTGAATTGTTAGAGTTCATTTTTACGCCTGAAAAACGTATTCACTCGAAACGACAGCCTAAAATAACAAGTGACAGTAAAAAGAAACAAAGTATAAGTCGGGAAATGACGCCACAATGGTTAAAAAACAATAAATATCAGCAAATCAAATCTCAAACATCTGAGTTTACAGAAGAAGAACGTCAAGCTTTTTTACAAAAAATTAAGAAGAATCAGTAATGTATTCTTAACAAGTACCAATAAATATCGGTAAATACAAAGTAAATAAAAACAATAATTTACTGGTAAATTTCATTTTATAGTAATAAATTAGAGTAAAATCACGATAAAAAGGTGATAAAATGAAAACTTTTAAAGAAGTATCTGAAGAATTAAAAATAACTAAACAAACATTAACTTCTTGGATAAAAGAACTTAACGAAAGTAATAGTATAATTTGGAAAAATAAGACAAGATACTTAGATGAAACATTAGTTAATAAAATCAAACATTTTAAAAGTGTTGAAAGTAAAGATGAATTCTTTTCAGAAAATAAAAGTAAGAACTTTGATGAAATTCCAAGTGAAACATTGCTTGAAAATTTAGAAAAAGAAAATGAACTATTAGTTAAACAAATTACAATAAAAGATGAGCTAATTAAAGATTTAACGAAATTAATAGATCAACAACAACAATTAACTATAAGTGATAAAAAAGAAAAAGATGAATTGAAAAGTGAATTAAAAATTGCATTAAATTATTATGATTACAACGAGGAAATAAAAAATTATAGTCAGGTTGAAGAATCTGAACAAAAAAATAATTCACAACATCAACGTAAAAAGTTTCAAAATACTGATATCCAAGGAAAAGGATTCTGGAAAAAACTATTTGGAAAAAAATGAAACTGGTTATGTAAACCTATAGCTATATTTACATAGTCCCAATAAGATAAAATAGATAAATAACTCAACTTTGAAAAATATGGAGGATATATATGAACTATATTAGTTTATTCAGTTCAGCAGGTGTAGGTTGCTTTGGATTTAAAGAAGAAGGTTTCGATTGTGTTGCATCTTCTGAATTAGTAAAAAGAAGATTAGAAGTTCAGAAAGCTAACAATAAAGTTAAATATGATAACGGCTATATATTAGGAGATATATCAAAACAAGAAAAAAAAGAAGAATTATATGAAGCAATAAAATATTATAAAGAACAAGAGAAAGTAGAAGATATAGATGCGTTAATTTTCACTGCGCCATGCCAAGGTATGTCTGTAGCAAACCATAAAAAAAATGATGGGACTATAGAAAAAAATTCTTTAGTGATAGAAGCATTAGAAATTATTAAAGAAGTTAAGCCTGTGTTTTTTATAGCTGAAAATGTCAGAAGTTTTATGAATACAAATTGCATCGATCATAATAATGAAAAGAAAATAAGAAATGCATTTTCAGATTGGTTAAGTACAGATTATTCTTATAAAGAATTTATTATTAATTTTAAAGACTATGGAGCTAATAGTAGTAGAACTAGAACCTTAGTAATTGGTACAAGAAAAGATAGATATAATAGCACTATAATAAATGAATTACTACCTAGTAAAGAGAAGCCAAAAACCCTGCGTGAAGTCATTGGATTCTTACCACATCTCTCAAAGATGGGAGAAATGAGCGACAATGATATTTATCATAATTTTAAACCATATAAAGAATATATGAGACAGTGGATTGAAAATTTAACTGAAGGACAGTCGGCTTTTGATAATAAAGAAATAAGTTTGAAACCTCATAAAATTGTTAATGGAGAAATAATTTTAAATGTTAATAAAAATGGAGATAAATACAAGAGACAATCATGGGATAAAGTAGCTCCTTGTGTCCATACGCGCAATGATATTATATCTAGTCAAAACACTGTGCATCCTGAAGACGATAGAGTTTTTAGCATAAGAGAATTGATGTTAATGATGAATATTCCTAAAGAGTTTCAATGGAGCAAAAATTATACATTAGATGAATTAAATAAACTCCCACTTATACAGAAAAAAGACTATTTAAAAAAGCATGAAATTAATATTAGACAAAGTATAGGGGAAGCAATTCCTACAATCATACTTCAAAAAATTGCTTCTAATATAAAAAATATAGTAAAGGAAGAAAAAATTGAACAAAACAGTAAGAAAACTGAAAACACTAATGAACAATTACAATTTGTACTCTAGTACTTTACTTAAAAAGTTTATCACAGAAAACCCAGAAAATTTAGGGCTGAACGACTTATCAACAATTTCAGAACTGAGTAATGTAAATAGAATGGACACAGCTGCTTACTATACAGATTGGGAAACTACAGAAATGATTTATAAAAAACTTCCTGAGATTAATAAAAGCACCATTTACATTTTAGAACCGTCAGTCGGAATTGGAAACTTTTTAGATATTATAATTAGAAAGTATAAAAACAAAAAAAAAATAATAATAGATGTTATAGACATAGATCAAAACAGCATAAACATCTTAAAATTGCTTAATACTTATCGCCATATTCCAGATAATGTTCAAATTCGATTTATAGTCAACGATTTTTTGAAAACTAATATCAACTGTAGATATGATCTTATAATTGGGAATCCTCCTTTTTTAAAAAAAAGTAAAGTTAAGGATTGGAAAATATTAGCAAAAGAATTTGATGATCATATTTCAACAAATTTATCCAGCCTTTTTTTACAAAAATCTATTGAGAATGCAGATAATATTATGATGGTCATGCCTAAATATTTCTTAAGTAACAACGATTTCTCTCTAGCTCGAGAAAGATGTGAAAATTATGCAATTGATTGTATTATTGATTTTGGTGAGAAAGGATTTAAAGGGGTCTTAATAGAAACAATTGCAATACTTATTAATACGGTACATTATCCAAACAAAACAGAATCTATTTCTATAACAAAGGATTTTTCAATTAATCTTGAACAAAAAAAAATGATAGATAAAAACTTTCCTAATTGGTTAATTTATCGTAATGATTTTTTTGATGAAATAGCACAAAAAATGGAATTCGATATATTTGATGTGTTTAGAGATAGAGAGATTACAACAAAGCTATTAAACGGTGAAAATGGAATAAGAGTTTTAAAAAGCCAAAATATTTCTAGAGATGGAACAAGAATTATTAATATCAAAGGCTATGATTCTTTTATAAATGAGAAGCAATTATCCAAATTATCAATATCCCAATTTCGATATAATAGTGATGTATTCTTAGTTCCTAATATGACTTATTATCCTAGAATAATAAAGAAACCATATAATTGTATTGTGAACGGTTCTCTCGCTATTTTAATTAACAAAACAAATAAAGTTATTACACAAAGTAATTTAGACTTTATAAACAGTGATACATTTACTGAATTTTACGCTATTGCAAGAAATTATAGTACTAGAAGTTTGAATATTGATAAAAATAGCGTTCAATATTTTGGTATTTACAAGGGGGAAATAAATTGATTAGTAATAAAAATCTTATACATTTTTTCGAAAAAAATAATTACGATTTAAGAATTAGTAATAATGGAAGATGGATAGACCAAAAATGTACACCAGACGTAGTTTGTATCGTTTCTGATTGTATTCTAAATTATTTATATGAAAATGAAGATGACATAGTATTTTCAGTTACAGATATCTGGAAATGTGATTATACAAAAGAAAATGTAGAAGAAATTTTTAGCAAACCCGGTACAGACCATGAAAAATCAGTGAATGAATATGATAAATTTTTTTCACAACCAATAGAATTATTAGCTAGTAGTAACGTGTTAAAAAAAGAAAAAAAAGGAAATAGAAATTTTTACACTGTTAATGATTTAGACATGTTGCAGTATATTTCTTGGAAAGAAAAAAACACCGTTGAATTTTTATTTATATACATAAAAAAAGTTTTAAAAGATAGCAAAATATGGGATTCTTTTTCAAACTTCTTTGAAGTACAAACTCAAGAAGCTTATTTAAATTTAAAAGAAAAATTTGAAAATTATATCATTGAAAATACTAATATTAATAAGCCATTAGAAGTTCGTCGAATATTTAGTAAAGTTATCAATCCACTAGCATATAAGTTTAAAAAACTTGGTACTTCTAGAGGTAGAATTTCCAAAAATATTATTACTTATTCATCATTGATGTATAATCAAGAAAATTTTAGAGATTTAGTATCTAATAAACCTAAAAATATAACCCGCAAAGAGTGGATTGAACAAAAAGGTTACCAAATAAATATTCAATTTTATAGATACCAATCAGAAAAAGCTAAAAAGCAACTAAAAAAACATAATATATCCTACAGAAATGGAACTTCAGAAGTTAGTGATGCATATAGTCAAGGAGAAGCAACACAAGTTCACCATATTTTCCCACAACATAGCCACCCTGAAATATCTGGATATGTTGAAAACCTAATTTGCCTTACTCCAACGCAACATTTATATAAAGCACATCCCAATAATAATACTCAGATTATTGATTATGAATATCAAGAAGTTTTACTAAAAGCTAAAGCTAATATAATACAGAAAGACATTGAACATTTAGGAGATATTTCCATTTACGAATTTTCAAATGTTAGAGAAGTAATAAATAAAGGGTTTAACGAAAATCATGAAATTGAAAATAATGATTTTGTAGGAATAATGAATATAATTACTTTACATTATTTAGATAATTAAAAATTTTTATATTGCAATAAAAATCCACTCGATAACTACCAGTAAAAACCAGTAAATTCGAGATAAATAGGGTGATTAAATGACCTTTATTAAAAAATTGGGAATAGTTATTTTTATTGATAATAGATTTGATTTTAAAAAGATAGTTTATGAGTTGAATAAACATACAAAATCAACATTTATGAAAACGTTTGAAAACGTATAGTGTAGGCAATGTATAAATTTCGTATATTGGATAAATACAGTTTAAGGCCCTAAACACTGATTTAACAGTGTTTAGGGCCTTTTATTTGGTTTACATAATAAAGTATTATAGGTAGTAGGTTTGTATGTAATATACATTTTAACTTTATTTCTCTCTCCTATAAGCACTAAATAATTAACTATTAATGAATTTTTCTAACTACCGAAATATTATCAAACATTTCTTTCTTTTTATGAATTTTATTGTAAAAGAGCCTTTTACCAAGAAAATTTGCTATTTTTCCAGAATAAACTTTATCCTTAAAACGAATTTCATATTTTTCTAATCTTCTCATATTTTATCCCTTCTTCCATCACTTTAAAAAATAGATTAATAGTATAATTTAGTTAAAAGGTAGTATATAATAAGTTTAACAATTTTTATATCTAAAGGAGAAATAAAATGGAAAATGAAACTAATTATGCTTTTGAACAAGAACATAGTGATGAAGAAAGTAAAGCATTGCAAGCTATTGAAACAGCAATTAAATTACCTTTTGTAAAAGTAGATAGAGATGAATTTTTAGTAAAAGCTTTTTCTAAAAATAAAAAAGACATACGTAAATTAATAGAGGAAGGCCCAACAGCTTTATATTCAAAAAAAGAATTAGATAAAGTAGCGGATAGAACAATTAATTCAGCAGTTCTTAAATCTACAAGTATATCGTTTGCATCTGGTTTGCCAGGTGGGTTAGCAATGGGAGCTACTATACCTGCAGATATGGCACAATTCTATGGATTTGCATTAAAATTAGCTCAAGAAATTTCATATATATACGGACATAATGATTTATTTGATGATAATAATGAATTAACAGAAGAATCTAAAAATGAATTAATTATATTTTTAGGTGTGATGTTAGGTGTAACTGCAGCTGGTTCTACAATCAGAATTCTATCTAAACATGCTTCTAAACAAGCCTTAACGTCTATACCAAAAAAAACACTAACTAAAACTATATATTATCCTATTCTAAAGAAAGTATTAAAAACTTTTGGAGTAAAACTTACTAAAGATACTTTTGCTAAAGGTTTTTCAAAAGCAATACCTATTGTAGGTGGCGCTGTTTCTGGGGGGCTAAATTATGCTTCTTTAAAACCAATGGCTAAGAAATTGAAAAATGAATTTAGTATGACTATTAACTATACAGAAAAAGATTTGAGAAAAGATTTAGAAATAATAGAAGGACAAGGATTTAAAATTTCAGAAGAAGTCGACAATAGTATTTAAATTAAAAAAGTGTTGTTTTAAAATTAATAAGAGTATTCAAATACTGCACAAACAGTATCTGAATACTCTTATTTTTCTTAACATAATTAACTATTATAGGTAGTGATTTTGTAAAGATTATACATCACTTAGCATTTCACATTAATTTATTGACTTTTTCGAATTATAAACTAACATCCTTGATTAAAGAATTAAAATTATTAATTGCAGCTTGATAAGTTATTTCGTCTTTTGTCTTAATATTTTCTAAGGGATTTTCAATGATTGAAATCATAGCCTTAGAAAATTCTTCAATGTTATTAGGTTCAATTAAATAACCGTTTTCTCCATTTACTATAATTTCTCTTGGACCATATTTAATATCATATGCAATTACAGGACAACCTTCATTTATACTTTCCATAACGCTTAATGCAAACCCTTCAAACTTACTTGTTAAAAGAGAAGCTTTAGATTCTCTAAAAACTTGAAGTGGATCATTTGTAAAAGGGTGAATAGTAACTTCATTTTGTAAGTTATATTGTTTAATAAGCTTTTCTATTTTTGTACGTTCTTCTCCCTTAATACCACCATACAATACTAATTTAGTCGATCCTCCATTATCTATATAAAGTTTATAACTTTCGATTATATGAGAAATCTGCTTTTCTTCACTAAATCGTCCAACAAATACAAATTGATCTTTTATTTCATTAGTAGAATTGCTTGATGTTTTTATAAAATGTGGTATAACTACAAATTTTTCATCAGGTATATTTAAATCATTTTGTATATCTTCTTTTTGTTGGTTGGTCAGAACATAGTATTTAGCTATTTTATCTGAATTGTTAAGAGCAAGTTTATATGAACTCTTGATTGAATCTCCTTCTAAATGAGAACTATGAAAAACTAATATAGGTTTTATATTTTTTGTAGAATTTATTAACGATTTATCTAATAATCTTGCATCATTAAAAATAATATCTTGATCCCTAAAATAAAAGTCGAAAAAGTATATAAACATTTCTTTTTCATTACTAAAACTTTCAATTAATATATCATTATCGTAAATGAAGATTGAGTTTAACTTATTATCATTTGTTTCTTCAAAATATTTTTTACAATACATATTTTTTTCTAAGTCATAATAAAATTCGGCTAATTTTTTATTTAATTTTCTTGAATAATTAGTTATTTTATGTAGATACCCATATTCATTATATTCCCAGCGTTCAACTTTATGCTTTACTCCAGGAGTAAAGTAATCTTCAAATTTAACAACTTTTGAATTAGGATAGAATTTTCTATATAAATAATATCTTTCTGTATCCTTATCATAATATCTAACGCAATTTTTATCTAAATCTTCTTTTGCAATAAAATTTGATATTTTAAGTTCTTGTGGCTGTATATTTATATACGTATTTGAAGAATAATAAGAACCTGTAAGTAATCTAAAATTAGATAACCAGTCATAAATATTTATAACCATTATATTTTCTTTCAATATCCCTTTGTTATAAAAATCTTTGTAAACAGTTGTATAATTTGGATTATAATTTGTCGTCAAGATTGTTTGATCAAAATCAAATTCGTCATTTAAAAAATCAATTCTTTTTAATAAAGATTTAGTTCGACCCCCATGGTCTGGTGGTAATGTTGAAGCTACTGTGTATATCATAATATTCTCTCCCAATAATGTCTTTTCATATAATGTTGCTTGCTACTTAGCCTAGTTTCATTATAATTTAAACATTCTCTTATACTTTTATCAATTCCATTCTTTGATTAGCAACCACATTTTTGGTTGCTAGTATTTTGAATTTGGTTTTGAACTATGAGTGGCAAAATTCTAGCCACTCATTTTTTGCGTTAGCAAAAACATAAAGGGTATGGGAATATCCCCATCAAGCCGGTATATTCAGAACGAAGTGGCTAGAATATACGACGCTTGCCAAACCACATTATTACTTGAAATTTTGTTGATTATCCTATAATCTACAAATATAAAAAGTAATATATTTCGTAGAAACGTGGTGGGATTAAATGAGTGAACGTGATAATAATTTGGCTAGCGATTTGTCTGTTGGGGAAAACCGTAAACCCAACCGCAAAGAGCCGAAACAAATTAGTTTCAGAGTGAGCGAATCCGAATATGAAAAGTTGAGGTCATCGGCTGAAACTTTGAATATGAGTGTGCCGAATTTCGTTAAGAAAAAGGCACATGGGAGTCGATTGGTAGCGCCCAAATTTGATAAAGAGACGCGACAATCGATTGCCAAAGATTTAAGTAAGTTAGGCGCAAATGTGAATCAGATTGCTAAATATTGCAATCAACATCAACATGATGCACCGAATTATGAAGGATTAGAACATAACATTAACGCTGTACGTGAAAGGTTGGATGAAATATGGCAAAAACTAAATTAAGAGTTGTTTTTAATGTGATAGCAGCATTAATCTTTTTTGTCTACATATGTTTGATATGGGTTATTGATATTAATGAAATTGGGGCACTTATTTATTCAGTTTTGTTTTTTGGAACACTTATTCTAAGAGATAAAGTTGCGCCTAAAAAGAACCGAAGTGATGAAGATGGCAACAACTAAATTAGGTAATACCAAATCGGCAAGTCGAGCAATCAATTACGCAGAGAAACGTGCAGAAGAAAAAAGTGGTTTGAATTGTGATGTAGATTATGCGAAATCGGCTTTTAAACAAACAAGAGCCTTGTATGGCAAAGAAGATGGAATTCAAGCACATACGATTATTCAGTCTTTTAAACCTGGCGAAGTAACACCTGAACAATGTAATCAACTTGGCTTAGAACTTGCAGAAAAAATAGCACCTAATCATCAAGTAGCTGTTTATACGCATACAGATAAAGACCATTATCATAATCATATTGTGATTAATTCAGTTAATCTAGAAACTGGAAAGAAATATCAAAGTAATAAAAAACAACGTGATTTAGTCAAAAAAGAAAATGACAATGTCTGTCGTGAACATGGTTTGAGTGTGACAGAGCGTGGCACTGCCAAAATGAGATACACGCAAGCAGAAAAGGGCATTGTGTTTGATAGAGAAGAATATTCTTGGAAAGATGAATTACGTGAATTGATTGAAAATGCAAAAGCACATACAAGCAATTTAGAGACGTTTTCAGAGTATTTAGAAGGAAAAGGGGTAGAAGTTAAGCTTCGTGGCGAAACAATCTCATATAAGCCTGAAAATGCAAATAAATGGGTGCGTGGAAGAACGCTTGGTGCAGATTATGAAAAAGGGGCGATTGACTATGAGCATGAAAGACATCAAGAACAACAAAGAGAACCCGAATATGCAGACGGATTCAAGGTCAACTGGGACGCAGTCGAGCAGCACACAAAACAACTTGAAAAACGAAGAATTGAACGAACTCAAAAGACAAAACAAGCTAATAGTAAAGTATTTGGCAGAGATACAAGAGAGTCAGAAAACGAGAGAGAAAGAACAAGAAGCAATCACATCAAAATTGAAAGAGACGACGAAGGACTTTCGAGATAATAGCATAAAAACACATAATGATTTCGTAAGATTACTTCAAGATAATTTAAAAAAAGTAAATACAGAAGATATTCAAGCAGAATTACGACAAGATATTCGTAAAGTTCAAGATGAAAATGAAGAAATGTTACGTAAAGTGAGAGCATCACATGAACACTATCAAAAAAGGCAAAAACAGTTATTTACAGGTATTGGGGCTATGTTGTTAGTCTTTATGTTATTTGCTTTAATTATGACAATGGGTAGTGATTTTATGAGTTTCTTGCATGTTGATACATTGCAGAATGCCATAGCAAGCAAATTAAAAGCATCTGAAGGCTTTATGACATTTGTTTGGTATATTGCTTATGGTTTACCTTATGTGTTGGCTATAGGGCTATTCATTGGTTTATATGAATGGATTAGAGCAAGGTTCCATGATTAAAGAAAATGTATTGTGATGAAGTTTGGAAAAGGAGTGTTTTCATGGAATATATATTAAAAATAATTGCTAATATTTTAGATTTTATATATACATTTATTAAAGATCCGATGAATCGTAGAGATAAAAAGAAAAACTCAGATTATGAAGATTAAAAAATAGAACACGCATTTATGCCGAGAAAATCTATTTGTCGATGAGAGCCCTTAATTAGACTTAAAGCGCCAGCGGTCAATAGCGTCAGCTATTAAATCGACCGATGGACAGCTTTAGGATTATTAAGGAGCGCAGCATCGTCGGCAAATAGAGGAATTGGAATAATGCAATAAGATATTTGTCAAAATGGTATAATGATAATACGATTTATGAGGAATAGTATCATAGTTTATGATATATATATATATTTAGAGAGGTTTTGAAAATGCATTTTAATAAGGCTTTTATAAGATTCATATGGTTTATATTTTCTGTTATATTATTTTGTACTTTTATGTTCAAAGATATGTTTTTATATGGAGCAATTATGCTAATAGTGGGTATTGTTGGATATAGTGTTATAGATTTATATTTTAAAAAAAAGAAAGGTAGATAATTATTCTACCTTTCTTTTTTATGCTCTTTGAATGTATATCTTTTTACCTTTTCCAATTTGTTTTTTAGTTTTTTGGTTAAAAATTTTGTAAATATAATATCCTTCATTGTATCCACTCATAATTTTTCCTGTATTTTTTGTTTTTTTAACTGGTACATAGTGATACTTTTTAACAGTAATTGGAACATACTTTTTATCGATTTGATTTATAGCACCTTTAACACCTGCAACACCTAGAAGAACACTTCCTGTTTTACCTACTAATCCTGGAATTTCACCAACTCCTAGAGCGAGTATGCCATCTGCTATGGCTTTATCTTTATCTTTTTTCTTTTGTTGCTTTACACTTACATTTTTGCTTTTTACACTTGCTAGTTTATATTTTGTTTTAGTGGCTGCATGTATAACATTATTATTATTATTAGTTGGGTTAGACAAATCAGAAGCTATAGGTGCGAATAATACAGCACTAGCAATTAAAACAATAGATTTCTTTTTAAAGTTTAATTTCATGATGATTCTCCTTTTTTTGATATTAATTTATGTTAAATTAATAGTGTTGCGAAATAAATTAAAAATCTTTTTAACTTAGATTCAGAAAACAGGAGAATCATTATGAAATTTGAAGATGTTTTATTGTCTAGTAGAAAGAAAAAACGAATGACTCAAAAGAATCTTGCAGAGAAATTAAATGTTACTATTCAGACAATACATAACTGGGAAAATGGAAAATCGAAACCTGATGGAGATAATTTATTAAAATTAGCGATTTTTTTCGAGATTGATATTTTCAAAGTGGTAACTTAATTTTGATTATGTTTCAAGTTTTGGCTCTAAAAAAGACTTGATCTAATTAGACCAAGTCTTTTGATAGTGTTATATTAATAACAATTAAAAATAAACGAAGTCGCTCACTCCCCGTCCAAAGTTTGTGATAGCGACTCATCCAATTAAAAAACATGTGATATGTGTTTTGCAATTTTTGTATATCTAGATATTAAACGATATTAGTTTATTCTTCAAGATATATATTTGGGTGAGCGACTTCTTAAAGTAAATTAAGGAGTCGATTTTTTATGAGTAAAAAAGAGCAAGAACCCTTTTCAAATCATAGTGCAGAACATGAAAATTTAAATTTTTCTAAAACCGGCTACTCTAATAGCCGGTTAAACCGACATACTATGTACACCCCCGAACCAAAATTAAGTTTTGACGCTATGACAATTGTTGGAAATCTTAATAAAGACAATGCTCACAAACTGTCTGAATTTATGAGCATTGAGCCACAAATTAGACTTTGGGATATACTGCAGACCAAATTTAAAGCTAAAGCTCTACAAGAAAAAGTTTATATTGAATATGACAAAGTAAAAGCAGATACGTGGGACAGACGTAATATGCGTGTTGAATTTAATCCGAATAAACTTACGCATGAAGAAATTCTTTGGTTAAAACAAAATATTATCGACTACATGGAAGATGATGGTTTTACAAGATTAGACTTAGCTTTTGATTTTGAAGATGATTTAAGTGATTATTATGCAATGACTGATAAATCAGTTAAGAAAACTATTTTTTATGGTCGTAACGGTAAACCAGAAACGAAATATTTTGGTGTTCGTGACAGTGATAGATTTATTAGAATTTATAATAAAAAACAGGAACGTAAGGATAATGCAGATATTGAAGTTATTTCAGAACATTTATGGCGTGTAGAAATTGAATTAAAAAGGGATATGGTTGATTATTGGAACGATTGTTTTAATGATTTACATATATTACAACCAGATTGGAAAACTATCGAACGTACTTCTGATAGAGCAATGGTTTTTATGTTGTTGAATGACGAAGAAGAATGGGGAAAATTAGAAAGACGTACTAAGAATAAATATAAAAAATTAATTAAAGAAATATCTCCAATTGATTTAACTGATTTAATGAAATTGACTTTAAAAGCAAACGAAAAACAATTGCAAAAGCAGATTGATTTTTGGCAGCGTGAATTTAGATTTTGGAAGTGAATTAAATTTTATACACGTAAGTGATCATAAAATTTATGAACGTATAGCAACCACCATTTTTGGTTGCATAGGTTTTGATTTTGAATTAGGTCTCGAACTATGAGTGGCTAGCAATTAGCCACTCTTTTTGTGCAAACAAAAATACATAAGGGGAATGGGGATATCCCCATCAAGCCGGTATATTCAGAACGAAGTGGCTAGAATATACGACGCTTGCCAAACCACGTTATTACTTGAAATTTTGTTGATTATCCTATAATCTGCAAATATAGAAAGTCATATATTTCGTAGAAACGTGGTGGGATTAAATGAGCGAACATGATAATAATTTGGCTAGCGATTTGTCTGTTGGGGAAAACCGTAAACCCAACCGCAAAGAGCCAAAACAAATTAGTTTCAGAGTGAGCGAATCCGAATATGAAAAGTTAAGGTCATCAGCCGAAACTTTGAATATGAGTGTGCCGAATTTCGTTAAGAAAAAGGCACATGGGAGTCGATTGGTAGCGCCCAAATTTGATAAAGAGACGCGACAATCGATTGCCAAAGATTTAAGTAAATTAGGGGCAAATGTGAATCAGATTGCTAAATATTGCAATCAACATCAACATGATGCACCAAATTATGAGGGTTTAGAACATAATATCAATGCAGTACGTGAAAGGTTGGATGAAATATGGCAAAAACTAAATTAAGAGTTGTTTTTAATGTGATAGCAGCATTAATCTTTTTTGTCTACATATGTTTGATATGGGTTATTGATATTAATGAAATTGGGGCACTTATTTATTCAGTTTTGTTTTTTGGAACACTTATTCTAAGAGATAAAGTTGCGCCTAAAAAGAACCGAAGTGATGAAGATGGCAACAACTAAATTAGGTAATACCAAATCGGCAAGTCG
>NZ_JBICNX010000396.1:0-430 GCF_043107035.1 Staphylococcus sp. 231237_7MaSpsaltlick | reverse complement strand
TCCGGGAACTATAGCGTTCAACCGGCATGGTTGACCACTTTTCATGCCAACTTTTAAGTTTGCATGTAAATGGGCAGTGTCTTAAAAAATCAACACTGGATTTGCTCGAATTTTAGTTTGTGAAATTAAGATATATTTATTTGGCTCATATTTGCGTTTTAAGAGGGTATATAAGTTTTTTGGTATAAAACTATATGATTTACCCCTAATTCTTTAAAATGCCCCCTTAAAATTCAAAATAAAGGCATAAAAAATAAAAGCTACCCCAAAATTGAGATAGCTTTTTTCTTTCGTACGGTCTGTTTATTTTTCTTTCGACGCCGTATCGTCGATGGAATTCAAAAAAGTTATGGGCTATAAATCTACATCACTTTTTCAAGAATGTAGTAGCAATATTCAAGACAAATTAATTTTTATAACTGCTCGGAAT
>NZ_JBICNX010000395.1:0-431 GCF_043107035.1 Staphylococcus sp. 231237_7MaSpsaltlick | reverse complement strand
CAAGTTGTTCTTATAGAAATTGTTTTTTAGATAGAGAGTTTGTGTTTGTTTTAGATTCTAATGTTTGTATTAGAAATTATTTCGATTGGTTTAAAGAAATAAATTTCCATAATAATAAACAAGAGCATAAAGTTAAAATTGTGAAAAATGGTGAAGAAAATACGTATGGTAATTGGAATACTTTAATAGACTTAGGAATTGCAACCTCAAGTTACTTTTTAAATGAGGGTTACACAGAGCCTGATTACCTTGAAGGAATAGTACAAATTGATGATTATGAATTTACAGCAGCATATATTTGGAAAGAAGAGAGTAGGATAGTATTACTTGAAGAAAAGTATCAAAGCAAAGAGATTCCATCTGAATTTTTTGGTGTTATAAATGGATGGGAAATTTTAAAAAACAAGTAGGTGCTTGAATTGGTCAACATG
>NZ_JBICNX010000394.1:0-431 GCF_043107035.1 Staphylococcus sp. 231237_7MaSpsaltlick | reverse complement strand
ATTAAAAATATGTTAAACCACCCATACCAAAGCGCTACAGAAAATAATAAAATTAAGGTGATGATTAATAAGAGCTCTTTCTTAAATTTCATTTTTTACTCCATTGATTATTTTAAGACTCAAGATCAATTTCATAACAAATATGGAAATTGCAAAAATAGTGAATGTATATGTGGCGCCTAAAATTCCAAATAAATTAATCAGTATCAAACTTGATAATAAGACGATGACTACGCTTATCACCTGTATTCTAGAGTTATATTTATATTTATTATGAGCATTGATATAAAGGTCAAATAGAATACTCATATAAACAAATATTGCACTGAAAATAATAATTAAAATTTGTAATTTATAAGCTAAAAACTTTTGATTAAACATAATAACTATAATGTTATCTAGAATAGTAAAACTGCCAATAATCACAATAA
>NZ_JBICNX010000393.1:0-432 GCF_043107035.1 Staphylococcus sp. 231237_7MaSpsaltlick | reverse complement strand
ATTTATACCCATGAAGATACAGAACATGTACACAACCATATTGTGATTAATTCAATTGACCTTGATACAGGCAAAAAATTTTATAACAACAAACAGGCATTAAAAGACATCAGACAGGCAAACGATGAAGTCTGTAAAAGCCATAATTTGTCGATTCCTAATGTTCAGGCACAAATACGCTACACACAGGCAGAACAAAACATTATGGATAAAGCAGAAGATGTAAAAGCATCATGGAAAAATCAAATTAGAATTGCGATTGAAGATACCAAAGAACATGCAACAGATTTCGAAGAATTTAACGAGTTACTTAAACCAAAAGGTGTCGAAGTCGCACGTGTGACGGATAAAACCATAACTTATAAACATCTTGAAGAAGATAAAAAAGTACGTGGCAGTAAACTTGGTAATGACTATGACAAGGAGGAGTTG
>NZ_JBICNX010000392.1:0-433 GCF_043107035.1 Staphylococcus sp. 231237_7MaSpsaltlick | reverse complement strand
TCATATGTCATATTATGTCTTACTAACTCGTTCTTTATCATTGTTCACATCCCAGACACTTTGTCTCTAACTATATATTTTTCGTTAAGTAAATCGCTTAATTCTACTGAATCTTTTTTCAGTAACTTATTTTGACTTGAGCATATTGCAATCATATTATCTTCTGCGAATTTATGCACATCATATTTTTCTATTTGAAAAACACCTTCTACTAACGCAACATCTACTTCATTTAAATTTAATTTCTCAAGAATTGATGGTGTATTGCCGATAGATAATTCAATCTGTATATTCGTATTTTTCTTTTTAAACTCACTGATAACTTGAGGCAATAAATATTCTCCTATAGTAAAGCTAGCTCCAATAACTAATCTATGATTTTGCTTATTGAGTTCATCTTGTATTTCTTGAAATGCAATGTCATTTATTCTAA
>NZ_JBICNX010000391.1:0-433 GCF_043107035.1 Staphylococcus sp. 231237_7MaSpsaltlick | reverse complement strand
TGGACAATGTCATCTCCTAATAAAACAGCACATGGTTCATTCCCTATGAATTGTCTAGCGGTCCATATAGCATGACCTAAACCTTTTTGTTCTTTTTGTCTTACATAAAACATATTTGCTAAGTTGCTTGAGTGTTTTACTGATTGAAGTAACTCAGACTTACCTTTTTCTTCCAGAGTCATTTCCAATTCTTTTTGATTATCAAAATGATCTTCGATTGCTCTTTTATGCTTACCTGTAACTATAATAATATCTTCAATTCCCGCTTCTACTGCTTCTTCTACTATATATTGGATAGTAGGCTTATCTAAAATAGGTAACATTTCTTTAGGCATCGCTTTAGTTGCTGGTAAAAACCTGGTACCTAAACCTGCTGCTGGTATTATAGCCTTCTTAATTTTCATAAGTTATATCCTCCCTCTAATATTTCAAA
>NZ_JBICNX010000390.1:0-434 GCF_043107035.1 Staphylococcus sp. 231237_7MaSpsaltlick | reverse complement strand
CATCATCCGGATAATCCTCAAATATAGGACGTGTGATTTCATCTTCTATTTTCACATTAGTTATTAACGCATCTAGCTTTACATTTGACCAAGTACCACCGGCACTTGCGCAACAATCTTGTTCACTTTCAACTATTTCAATTACTGTTCCATCATCAAGTGTTAGTGTTTCATCAGTCCATGCCGTCACTCTTTTGTATATTATTTGTTCTTTTATTTCTTCAAACTCTTTGTAATTATTGTTATACATCCACACTCACTCCTTATTCTGTGTCACATGATTTTACTTCATGCGTTATAACGTACTTTTTAGCTGTGCCACCACACTTTTTAGCCATTCGACGCGCTTCGTATAAATTTTCAAATAAACTAGCCTGTCTTATATCATTGGTAAAGCTATAACATTCTGATACCTCTACTATATAAATACCTTC
>NZ_JBICNX010000389.1:0-434 GCF_043107035.1 Staphylococcus sp. 231237_7MaSpsaltlick | reverse complement strand
ATTTTTAATTTTAGCTAGTTTTTTAGTATTAGCAGCTTGTGGAAATAAAGAAGAAAGTAAGTCAGAAGATAAGAAAGAAACGACGTCATCTGACAAAGAGAAAAAGGAAGAACCTAAGAAACAAGATAAGAAGAAATCAGATGATACTAAGAAAAAGAATGATGAAAGTGATAAACAAGTAGCTGATAACACAAGCAATCAACAACAAGATAATGCAACACATGATAATGCAACACAAGATACCGAAGATCAACAACAGGCAAACAGTCAACAAGCGCAACAATCTCAAAATCAAGTAAATCAACAGCAATCTCAAAATATCAAAGATAAAACTTTACAAGAAACTATAGAAGAAAATCCTGATAATGTTAATCCGTATAACGATTCTACTCAACTTGGTACAGATGCAATTAACAAACAATTAACACCTGAAC
>NZ_JBICNX010000388.1:0-436 GCF_043107035.1 Staphylococcus sp. 231237_7MaSpsaltlick | reverse complement strand
AGTTGATAGCTTTAATTGATCTATTTATATCATTATTTCTTAAACGTTCTTTTTTACCTGGTGTTTCAGTAGATGAAACATCTAAATTTGCTACATATTTAGCAGCTTTTCTTGCCATTTTCTTATTTCTTTCTGTTAATGTAAAATCACCAAGTATTACATCTTGATTAATAATATTATTGTTTACATCACGTTTAGTCGTAATTTCAACAATTCTCACTTCATCATTGATATTATTAACTGAGTCTTTCAATACAGTTATATCACCAGGCATAGGCTTTGCTTCTTTATAAGATTCAAGATGTATAAAATCAGTTGAAACGGAAATTTTAACACTATCGTTAATTACTTTTTCCATTTTCTCTTTCAACTTATCTTCGTGTTTAATACGGCCATCTATAACAGGTGGTGCATGTATTTCGCCTATTACCTTTGC
>NZ_JBICNX010000038.1:0-24995 GCF_043107035.1 Staphylococcus sp. 231237_7MaSpsaltlick | reverse complement strand
TAAAGATACGTTCACAACCATATTCCTCAAGTGTATCAATCTGTCCATCAAGACTTTGATCTTGTGTTGATACACGTGCATAACCAATTTTAGCCATTTGAATACCACCTCTTTTAATCGTTTTATGAGTACTTACTAATGAAATCTAGTTCTCGATGCAAATAAACGCGGCTCTCATCGTCTGAAAACTCATATTTTTTGGTATTTATGATACATTGATTATAACACAAGTTTTTAGACTTCGATATCCAAGAAAAACCTCTTAATATTAAGTTAAGAGGATTTGTGTCACTTTCCGTTTTATATTGCATTAAGTTTCTTTGATAAATTGCAAAAATCTTCAGCTGTGACTGAAGGTTTTTGCAATTTATTTTAATGTAATATTTTATTTTTCTATATAGTTTAAAAATAAAATAAAAAAGTAGAATGAACAATTTACGTTTTCTCTTTGTGTAATCCCATATTGGTTGAAATACTAACTATAAATAAAATTAAGAATAGTATAAAACCATATATTTCAAATATGTTCAGGTATTCATGAGACAACAGTTTATTCATCATTAAAAATAGCATATCTAATGAGAATATTAATAACAAATGTACATAAATTGTTGTGAAACCAGTTTTATTTGTTGTGTTTTTGTCAGTCGTTTTATAGTGGTAAACGTATACAATAAACAAGCATGTAATAAAGGCAAAACACAACATATACAAAATATTCAATTGTGTTAACTCAATATTTTGTATTAATAAAACGAGCCCTTCGCCAAATAATAATATTACTAATAAGCTTAATCGTTCAGTCAAATGGTTAAAAAATATAGGGTTTTGATATGAAATTTTATAAAAGAGTAGTGGAAATACAGCTACAATAAGAATCCCTATAAAATATACCCAAAAATTAACCGTGGATGGTAATATTATAGATATTATAGAAAAAGTAATTGATAACAATAAGCCAGTCGTATAGGCTAAAACCAATTTCTTATCTACTTGCGCATTGCCAAATTTATAATTTAAGAAATATTGTATGAAAATACTTAAATATATCAAGGCTGACATTAAGACAAACGGTATAAATGTTTGTTGGAAATCACCATTTATCGCTTTAGATAATATAACTATTAGATACATATCTATAAATACAAAAATATATTGATACCATTTTTGATTAAAAAATCTATTAACTAAAAGTGTACGATAAACCCATATGGAGAAGAATACAAGAAAAATCATAAAGCTTTTTCCCAGTTCTTCTAAAGACATTAAGTTATGTGAAATACCTTCTGCTGTTTGGTTAATTGTTGATAAGATATAAACAAATATTAAATCAAAAAATAATTCTGTCATACTGACTTCTTTCTTTTCCATTTTCCACTCCTGAAATTATATTTTTATTTATTCTTCATCTAATAGTTTGAACTTCTCTTCCAATGTTTGGAGACCTTTGTTTATTAATCCTTTTTGGTCTATTAAATTTTTTTGATGCTCTAAAAATATATCTTTACGTTTCATTTTAGTTGAACTACCTTGATGATATAATTCAGCAATTTCTTTTAACTTTGATATAGGCATATGTGTTTGTCTCATACACTTTATAAATTCAATCCAATATAAATCTTCTTTTGAAAAATCTCTATAACCATTTTTATCTCTTGAAACAAATGGAAATAGCCCAGCTTTATCGTAATATCGAATCGTATGTTCACTTAAACCTAAATTTTCAGCTACTTGTTTAACTTGCATACTAACCCTCCTAAAAAAGGTGACTTTATAAAGTCACCTTTTTGCCTATTTAATCAGTTGTACTAATAGTTCTTCATATCCATTATGGATAATAGCTTCAAATCCAAATGTGGATTCCATGTCATTTTTTAATGTTGTGATAGTATCATAACCGATAAATTCAGGATCATCTATTTTCAAACCAATTCGTTTAATGTCATTATGAAATAAATTGTTTTGATGAGAAAGATCAATAATCTCTTCTGCTAAAGATTTAACGTAATTATTAGTTGGGAGAGATACATGCTTATCATCTACGACTCTGTGTTCTGTAATAATCTTTATATCTGTTTCATTTTCTTTAAATATTGCTAAAAAATAATACATATTAATAACCACCTTATAAATTTAAGTAGATTAACGTGTCGTATATCCACCATTAGCGAATAATGTTTGTCCATTTATCCACCAACCATCTAAAGTTAAGAAAGTAATAATTGGTGCAATATCTTCAATTTTTGTAAGTTGATTATGGAGTGCTTGAGATTTGTGGAATTCAACAGCATCTTCCCCCTCTTGAGGATAGAAGAATGGCGTATCCATTGGACCTGGCGCTACAGCATTAACAGATATTCCTCTGTCCATAAACTCTTTTGATGCTGCACGTGTATAATGCTCAACTGGTGCTTTTTCTCCTGCATATGTTGAATATAAGCCAGTGTAAGCTGCAAGTAACGAAGTCGCAAGTGTAATGATTTTTCCATCATTGTTCATAGACTTTTCCGCATATTTGATAAAGAAATATGCTGATTTTGAATTAATGTCTGCCATACTGTCAAACTCTTCTTCAGTCGTTTCTGCGATGGGTTTCTTAAGAACTTTTCCCACTGTGTTAATTGCAATATCTACTTTTCCAAATGTCTTCTCCGCATGTTGAAATAAGGCTTCAATATTACTTACTTTAGTTAAATCTCCAGAAAATAATGTAGCTTCCCCGCCTAATTTTTCTACTTTTGAAAGTGTATCTTTTGCATCATCTAAAGATTTCTCATCATGATGATGAATAACTAATTTTGCACCATCTTTCGCATATTCCGTACTTAATAGTCCTCCTAGATTTTTTGCCCCACCTGTAATAACTATAACTTTATCTTTCAAACTATTAAATTTACCCATATATATATAACCTCCTTTGAATATATTTCTTATCATAAACCTTAGAGTGCGATATAAAGCAATACTTTAACAAAAATTTCTCGATTTTTATCTTTATTTACTTTTCTACTTCACTATAAGGGCTTCATTAAAACATTAATCTTTAAGTGTATCAATTTGTCCATCAAGACTATAACCTTTTATTAACACACGCGCATAACCAATTTTGGACATTTAATTTTTATCATTTTATGGACACTTATTAACAAATTTATCTGTCGATGCAAATAAACAAATCTCTCAGAGTCTTAAACCTCATGTTTTTTGATATTTTCGATACATAGATTATAATACAGGTTTAAAAATTTAAGAAAAAACTCTTAATTTCCTATATTTTTATTACAGAAATTTTTTGTATAATTTATATTGAATTCCTTTGTATTAATATTGTAATTTTTCAAATGTTTTTGTTAAAGTAACTTTAAAGAGGGTGATGATTAATGTACTATGCTCAAGATGTTGAAAAAATAGTGGGAATTAACAGTTCAGCAATGAGGTATTATGAAAAAGAAGGCATATTACCTATTATAAAAAGAGACGCAAATGGAAGCCGTATGTATACAGACGAAAATATAGAATGGTTGAGATTTATTAAATTGTTAAGAGCGACAGATATGAGTATTGAAAATATAAAAAACTATGTTTATTTATTTAATCAAGGTCATTCTACGATTGAAAAACGACGTAATATTTTAAGTGAACACAAAAAAAGTATAAAAAATGAAATTAGAATAAAATTAGATTGTCTAGAACAAATTAACTATAAATTAGGTGTTTATGATGAAGTATCGCGTAACGTTAGTAAAGATCTTATAAACAAGGATTGTCGCATTTGACCTAAAGTACAGTTTAAGGTTTACCATTAATTATATATTTAATTAATGGAGGCGTATCATATGAATAATATAAAAGACAAAGTTATCCTAATAACGGGAGCATCAAGTGGTATAGGTAAAGCAACGGCTACATCACTAGCACAACAAGGAGCAAAATTAGTATTAGCAGCAAGAAACAATGAAAAGTTAAAAGAAATTTCAAAGGAATTGTCACAAGATAGTAATGAAGTTAAATATAAACAAACAGATGTGACAAATGTTAAAGAAGTAAATGAATTAGCACAGTTTGCCATTGATAATTATGGAAGAATAGACGTCTTAATTAATAATGCTGGAGTTATGCCATTATCTTTAATGCATAATAAGAAGATAGATGAATGGAACTCAATGATTGATGTAAACATTAAAGGTGTTTTAAACGGTATTTATTCAGTTATTTCTGGAATGAGAAATCAAAATTCTGGTCATATCATAAATATATCTTCTGTAGCTGGACACTTAGTTACTCCTGGTAGTGCAGTATATAGTGGAACAAAATTTGCTGTAAGAGCTATTACAGAGGGATTACGTATGGAGGAATCATCTCAAAATAGTAATATTAGAGCTACTATTATTTGTCCTGGAGCTACTAATACTAATTTAACTCAGACAATCACTGATTCGGATGTAGAAGGTAATGTATCTTCTGTATATGAAACCACAATAGAACCTAATGATATGGCTAGAGCTATAGTATTTGCAATAAATGAACCTTCTAACGTCGCTGTTAATGAACTTATCGTTAGACCTACGAACCAAGAATGGTAAGTAAAGAAAACATCAAAAAAGAGCTTATATAGAAAAGAGGATGACTATTATGCCAATTTTAAAATTAGAAACACTAAATTTAACAAAAGATCAAAAAAAACAATTAGTTGAGGAATTAACAGAAACTGCTTCACGTATTACTGGAATCCCTAAAGAAGGATATTATGTTATTTTAAAAGAAAACAACTTAGATAACGTGGGTTCTGGAGGAAAATTATTAAGTGATCAAGAATAGTGTTTATGTTCTATCACTTAATATTAAAAAATAAATAATACGTTTCATAGATTTATCATTTCAAATATCTTATATAGAATTAAAAAGGAACAAGCATAATAGTGCAATTATGCTTGTTCCTTTTTAATTCTATAAACAGTCTGTCTTGTAATATCTACTTCTTTCGCAATCTTACTAATAGAAATTCCTTGATCTAACATTTCTATAACTCGGTAATAGACCAAACGTTTTTGAGGATCTTTTGCATTTGGTGAATAAAGTACAGGTCTGCCTTTATAGATGCCTTTTTCTTTAGCCACTTTAATACCCTGTGCTTGCCTACGCTTACTTTCATTTCTTTCTTGTTCTGAAATCATTGCTAAAATTTGAATAATTAAATCTTTCATGAACTTATCTAACAATGGACTTCCAATTGCTTCATTCATCATAGGCAAGCTTGTAATCATCAATTGGACTTCTTTTTCTTTTAAATAGTTAACAGTTTGAATAATCTCATCATAATTTCTACCTAATCGGTCGATGGATTCTACAACTAAACGATCTCCCATGCGTACAAAACTTAATACTTCTTGAAAAATAGGTCTATTTTCAATCGATTTGCCCGATTGTTTTTCTGTGAATATTCTTTCAGCACCAAATACTTCTAAATTTTCAATTTGTCTATCTAAATTTTGATCTATGGTCGAAACTCTTGCATATCCAACTATCATTTTTAACACCCTTTCTCATACACCCTAATCATACAAACGAAAACAGCATTTTACAAGAGATTTTTATTGTTCGATTAGGGTACACTCTAAGAATACAAAAAACACATTTTCTTAAGTGCTTAAGAAAATGTGTTTTATAAATGAATATGATTGTTATCCAATCAAATCTCTTTTTCGATATCCTATATATCCTAAAACGATAAATATAATACTAATTATAGTTAAGTTTATAAAAATTATAATATCAAAATTGTCTTTTGGCATTTGTGGAAGCCAATTCAATATAGCTGTTTTTGAAAACCATTCCGGTAAGTCTAAAGTGTTGCCGAAGTAATTGATTGCAAAATTATAACCAAGATAAGCATAAGCTAATTTTCCGAGTTTTGGTGCCCACCCAAGAGCTAGGGCAGCAAGACTAATGAAAAATAATATAGCAGGTAAAAAATTGTAACCAGCAGCAAGGAAATTAATGATTTCTAACTCGCCATGACCTTCCATCGCATTTATCCCTGTCAGGCCAAGACTTAGCGTAGCCACTAAGACACCTAAAATACTACTATAAAATGCTAATACAATAGTGTTCCAATATACTCTACTGCGTGTCACTTTAGTAGAGTATATTTGGCTGAGACGAAGTTTGTTTTCTTCTGAAAATAGTTTATTAACAATTGCAATTGGCAATATACCAACCAAACTAACTAGAACTATCATAATTGTACTTGTGAACGAAGCTTCAATTGAAACATTAGAATTAGAAAACATTTGTTTCATCATTTCATTACTTTCTAAGAAAGTCTGCATGTCTCCATAAATTGACCCATAGGCCATACCCATAACCATAAATGCAATTAACCAGCTAATGATGATACTTTTATTAATTTTATATAATAGGCCATGGATAGATAATAATGATTTTTTGGCGTGCGCTCTTCCTTTTTTTTCAGGAATATAGCTAGCCCCCATGTCGCGTGCACCTTCAAGTATGATTGCAATAACAACTACAATAATACTAAATAAGAAGGCTATCACTATAGGAAGCCAATTATTATCTGTAAAAGGATACGTGAGATATGTCCAACCGAGAGGGTTAATGCTAGATAACCCAATATTGGATACATCTGTACCAGCACGAATAATATATAGCAAACCTACAATGCTAAGAGATGCTCCAGTCGCGGATGAAGAAGTTGGCATGATTTGAGACATAACAAGCGCAATGCTAGCTCCCATAATGCCTGCCATTCCTATTGTAATTCCAAAGAGTAGCGATCCTTGTATAGAAATCGTTTCTACATTAAAACTGATCATCATTACAAAAATAAGCACCGCTATGACCATATTGACTAACACTATTTCTATTATTGCGGCAAGTGAATTTGCTTGTCGGCCAATTTGAAATGACCGTACTAATTCTGTAAGTCCTAATTCTTCTTCTTTACGCGTATGACCAACCACATGTAACATAGATACTATCATTGCAAAGAGTCCACAAAATAGCAGCATTTCATGTGCATACATCGCGCCTACAGTATAATCTGTTGCTGTTTCGATTGGTGTTGGACCTACCATAGAAATCATCGCAGGATTTTGTAATGTTTCAAACATACCAAGTAATCCTTTTCCTTGGGCTATCTCTTTAAAAGCTGGAACAAAACTTGCAGAAAACAAAACAATACTTAGGACCCATATAATTAATTTTTTCCAATCACGCTTTAGATATTGTAAAAAAAGTATGTGCCAGCCAGTAAATTTTTCATGCATATTAAATCTGCCTCCTTTCAATTACTTAAATTTCATAATGACGAATAAATAAATCTTCTAGGGTCGGTGGTGTAGATTCAATTTTTTTAACGCCTAATTTTACTGCTTCATTTAAAATATAATTAAGTTGTTTATTTTCTGCAGAAAATGTCGCTTGATTATTTTCGTGTTTAAAATCAAATACACCTTTTACTTTTAATAATTTGGTCACATCTTCTTCTGTTTCTATTATTATTGTAGAACGTGTTAAATGTCTTAATTCATCGAGTGTGCCACTTTCTACAATTTCTCCCTGACGAATAATAGCCACTCTGTCTGCTAGCCGTTCCACTTCACTTAAAATATGTGAAGATAATAAAATAGATTTTCCATTGTTTTTAATTTTTTCCACTTCTTCTTGAAACACAACTTCCATTAACGGATCTAGACCAGAGGTTGGTTCATCAAAAATGTACAAATCTGAATCTACTGATAAAGCTGCAATCAAACCTACTTTTTGACGATTACCTTTTGAATATCCTTTAGCTTTTTTCTTAGGGTCTAGTTCAAAGCGTTTAATTAAGTCATCTCTTTTTTCTGTATCTCCATTGCCATGTAAGTTCATGAATAAATCTATAATTTCTCCGCCAGTCAAATTCCCCCATAATGCAATATCTCCTGGGACATAAGATATACGTTTATGGATTTTAAGACTTTCTTTCCATACATCATTACTAAATATTTCTGCTTCACCTGCATCTCGTTTAATAGCCCCTAATAATATACGTAAAGTAGTAGATTTTCCGGCACCATTAGGACCAATAAATCCTAATGTTTCTCCTTTATTTACTGTAAAAGAGACGTTGTTTAAAGCTTTGAAATTACCAAATTTTTTTTGTAAACCGTTAATTTTTACAACTTCCTCCATAATAATGAAACCTCCCTTTAAAGTGTTTTGTTTTTTATATTTCATTTTTCTTATAAAAACTATGTTTTAATATTTGAGCGTAAACATTCCATTCTTTAAGATATTGCTCACCAAAATTAGAAAGACTTTCAAAAGAATTGATTTGTTGAAGCCCCTTTTCTCCGAAACCATACATTGTCCAATTGAGGATTTCGATTGCTTTATTGATATCTATATCGTCACGAAATTTAGAATAGTCGATTCCAATATATATTTTTTGCCTTCCATCTTCATATATACGAGCAACATGTTGTTCAATGGTGGCTTTGACTTCGGGCGATTCTTCTTCAATGGTAGATTTTAGAAAATCAAAAATTTCAGGGTATTTTTGTTGAACATATAACTTTTGTAAACCAATATTCTCAATTCTATTGAACAAATCTGTTTCGCTTAAATCAATTTCTTCATACATATCCTCTAAAATTTGAGTGCTATAACTAATCAAATAACAATAAAGCTCCTTTTTACTGTTAAAATAATTAAACAATGACCCTTTAGATATATGTGCTTGTTTCACAATTTCATTTGTTGATGCCTTGTCAAAACCACTTTTCACAAATTCTTTGATTGAGGCATTAACAATCGTTTTTTGTTTCTCTGGTTTCAGATTATTAAATATAATATTAATTAAAATGTCCTCCTTTAACACTCGAAATTGACTATCTTGGTCATTTAAATCGTACATGAATTGACCAAAGTAGTCAATATATCTTTATATTTATTTTTCATGGATATATTAAAAAAAGCAGTCTTTTAAATATTTCACATCAATATTTTTTATTGACAAAGAACGATTCCAAAATGACGTTGAAAATAAAAATACTGCAAAATTATCCAAAATTTTCCCAACTAAAAAGAAAAATATCATAATTACGACAAAACTTATAAAAAGAGCAATTATAAAAACAATGTATGGTCCTCCAATGTTTGGTATATCATCACTATCTCCACCATAATATTGATCACAAATATTTTTCATAGGACGTCTAACCCAAATAAATACGCGAAACCATAAATATAGCATTGCACCAAAAGCAATTACTATGTACGGTATAAAAATAATAATTTTTACAAGTCCAAAGATTAATTCAATAATATTATTCAAAAACATTCCCCCAAAATTTATATATAACCATTATATAATGTTTGATACTTATTTTGTTAAAACGTCTTCTTTATTTTACATAAGCGATGATTATCAGAAGTTATAGCATAAAAAAGGCACTACAAGCTTGTAGTGCCTTTAATCGTATTAATTACCAAATAAACGACTCCAGAAACCTTTTTTAGGTGGTTTTTCTTCTCTACTTTCGTCTTCACTATCTATTTCTTCGAATTGTTTATCGTCTTTTGTGGATCGTTCGTTGTTGAGATTTTCATCTTCATTCTCTTCAGGTATATCTCTACGCTGTAACTCTGTGGGTTGTTCCTTTTCTGGTTGTTGATTAAAATCTTTAGTTTCTTCGGTAAACTTTGCTTCTTGTGCATTAACATTTTGTCTATCATTAGAAGATGTATCAAAGGAATAATTAAGCTGTCTTTCTTCCTCTAATTGGCTTTCTAGTTTTTGAATTTTTTTATTACTTTCTAAAGCCAATATTTGTTGATTTTCCAATAGTTTGTTTAATGTATTAACATTACTATTTTGTTGATCTAATTGTTTTGTTAGGTTCTCAATATATTTTTCGTCATTTTCAGCTCGGGTTTTAAAGATTTCTATTTGTTTTTCTAATTCGTTTACTTTTGTTTTTAATGTCTCAGAAATACCGAAATTACTGTACTCTGCATTTTTAGCTTCGGAAGTGTTTTCATTAGGTATTTCCTTTTTAACTGTTTCCCTCTTTTCTACAGTACTTTCTTTTTTTGTTATTTTTTCTATAATTTTCAAACAGTCATTATCACTAATATAATTAACACCATTTTCTTTTGAAAAAGTAATATTTAAATTTTTAGCATTATTAACAATAGTTTGTTTAGTTACATTCAATTCATCAGCAAGTGTTTTAATAGTTTTCATACAAATCATCCTTAGGTACTAAATTAGGTACCTAGATTTTACCACCTAACAGTAAATTTTTCATCATTTACTACCTAATTTTACCGCCTAATTTAGTGCCTAAACGCCTAATTAGGTGCCTACGAACTATTTTTACCAGTTAATTAGGCACTAAATAAATCTATTCTAAGATTTCCGGTTCTTAATATTATCCTAACGATTTTTAAAACGCTTTATATGCGTGTTTAAAAGTGTTAATATTACTTTATGAAAATTAAAAGAGCCAATGCTATTGGCGTAGCACCGGCTCTTGGTAATAAAACGATTCGCATTCGTTTGTTTATATATTTTTTTGATACTTGTATTATATATATCTAATCATCTAAGTGCAAGCACAAAACATGTAACTTACGTAAAAATTGTTTTATTGCCTCAACTTCTAAATAAACGGAAATGAGGTTTTTATTATGCCAAATTTTGAGAAATATAATTTATCTCAAGTGAAAACTGAAAGATTCTATCAATTACCTAAATACTTATTTGAAGATGCATATTTCAAGAAAATGTCAGCAGAGGCCAAAATTATGTATGCATTATTAAAAGATCGTTTTGAATTATCTATACAAAACGAATGGGTAGATAAAAATAATAACATTTATTTTATTTTTAGTAACAAACATTTGTGTGAATACTTAGGTTATGCTGAACAAAAAATCATAAAATTAAAAAAAGAACTAGTGAAATTTAACTTACTTACTCAAGAGCGAGTGGGGCTTAATAAGCCTAATAGATTATATCTATTAAAGCCAAATTACAATAATGAAACCAGTCATAGCAAGGAACTTCCAAATTCACAGTTCCAAAACAATGAATTTGGAAGTTCTGGAACAATGAATTCGGAAGTTCTTGAACAATTGAATTCACAGTCTAATGATACTAATTTAAATAATACTGATTATATTGAAACTGAGAATAATGACACGAATGATTTGAATGATACATCTAACAATATTTCTACAAACGCTCATTCGAATCATACAAATCATCAACAAACTGAATTTAATAATGATGCCTTAAAATTCCAAGTGCTTGAAGAATTGCCACAACAAATCAAAGATTACTTAAGTAATTTTGAAATTAGAGAAATTCGTATTATTAAAAGTGTTTTACTTAAAGGGAAAAAATCATTTAATAACGCCCATGATACATATTACCGTTTAGAAGACGTGGAGTTCGAACTTGTCAGTGTCTTAAAACGCTTTAAAGCGATGTTGCTACAAAAGCATGAAACCGTTGAAGCTATGCAAGGTTATTTGATGCAATCGATTAAAGCTGAACTTGAAGAAATACATGCACTGAATATGCGTCGTCAAAATATACCTAAACATAATATCTTTAATCAATAATTCAACTGCAACTTGGGATTTTGAAAAACAAACGATTATTTAAGAATTTAAGGTGATTCTGTAGGATGTTAATGGCATTTATCTTTGGAGCTATACTAGTTTTTTAGTTTTAATAGCTATTGCAAAACTTGGTCAAATTATAAAACAAAGTAATAAACATTAGCTTAAAGTTTAGCGTTTATTATGCTTTTTTACCCCTGATGGAACTATAACGTTTAAATCCTATAGTCGAGGAATTTTCATGCTATATTTTAAATTTGCATGTAACTGGGCAGTGTCTAAAAAATTAGTCACTGGTTTTGCTTAAATTTTGTTTGTGAAATGAGAATATATTTATTTGGCTCATATTTGCGTTTTAAGAGCTTATGTATGTTTTTAGGTATAAAACTATATGATTTATACCTAAAACTTTAAAATACCCCTTTAAAATAAAAATTAAAGGCATTTAAGATCTAACAAAAGAAAGTAGCCACCAAATTTTATTGGTGGCTACTTTCTTTCACTATTTTCATTTTTGGAAGTGAACAGTGAAAAGAAAACAGAACGCTAATTAAATTATAACGCGCTTTTATGCCGAGGCTCAAAGTCAATAAAGCAATTGGAATAAAGATATTTAATAAAAGGGACTAATGTCTTTCTTTATTTTATTTATTATTTCTCCGATTCTTTTCAATGCTGCTTCGTGACTTTGATTTTCTGGTGCTTTTTTTTCTGGATTGTATCGACTTAATTCCACTTTATTTAGGTATATGCTTTCTTTTTTTTGGATTATTTTTTTAATATCATTATTTGTTAGAATTTCTATTTTTTGATATTGAATATCTGTAATTTTTCCGTTTATTTTTTCTAATGCCTTTTCTGCTTTTGTAATCTCTTCTTCGATTTCTTTTTTATGTTCAAGAAATTTTGAGTGTTGCATTGTATATATCAAAAAGAGTCTAGATTCTACGAACATTCTATCCATATAGGTAACGTCGTCAATATGGATTAGTATTTTCTTTCTTTTCTTTTTGATTTATATGTATAGCATAATAGGCTATAAATACACTTCCTAAGCTCGTTAATAATGTTATAAAACTAATCATTATTTGAGTTAAATTTTTATAATGAGAGAAAAAACTTTCTACATTTTCTAAAAAAATATTTAAGGAGCTAGTACTGTTTATTAATAATGTTATCGTTGAAATTATAAATATTATTTTCATTTTTTCTCCTTGCTTTGCAGGAACGAGTAAGACGAGTTCCTTCTTGTCTTGATACTATATAGAAATAATGTTCTTTTTAAATTATATAGTATCATTTGTAAGATTTTTAATTTAATTATTGATAAAATCATACTGGTGGTAAAAAAATTGACACTATGTGGTAGCTTGATTATATACAAGGAGTATTTTTATATTGAAAACAATACAAGAGATTGCTAGAAACTTAAGTGTTTCTAGCACCACAGTTAGAAACCATTTAAAAAAGCTACCGTCGCATTTATCAGCTACTAAAGAAAGAAATATTTATAAAATAAATGCTGATGTAGAAAAATTTTTAAGAGATAGTATCTTAAAAAATGAGAAAGAAGATTTAAATAGTAAAAAGCAGGAATCTAAAGGTTCAGATATGGAAACATTTTTATTAGAAAAAAGAGCTAAAGAAATTTCAAAAGATAATGAATATCTTAAAAGTGAAATTAATAAGAAAGATAACTTAATTGAAGATTTAACGATATTATTCAAACAGCAACAAAAATTACAATTAGATGCTAATAAAGAATTGCTTAAATATAAAAGAGAGACGGATTAAAGAACAAATAAAAAAACTTTAATTTATGATATTAATGAGCAGCATTTTATTGTTAGGTTTAAACATTGAATCTGAGCTAACCAACATAGTGTTCGAATTTTATAAATAATGTGAGTAAAAAGTGACCTACATGTATTAAGAATTAATGCAGTAGGTCATTTTTTATTGGAAGTTTGTTAGTGGAGTCTGTAATGATGAAAAAAGAAGTTTAACACACATTTTATGAAAGAGAGTAAATTAAATTTTTAGAGCGTTAAAAATGAATTTATGTTGACTAAGACTTTAACCAAAGGAGTCCCGGATAACAGGATAAGGAGGAACAATGCCATTGCCATGGCACCCAGCATAGCTGGGGTTCTCTAAACTCATCCTTAAAGGATCTGAATGTTGATATTACGGTATTTATGAATCATAATCTAATTACGGACACAAAGGAATCTATGAAATTTTACATGGCATTTTCTTTGGAAAATAGCAATTTTTCTATCCTTTGGGGCGCAAGGGGTTTCTCAACAGGGAACCTTTAGATTCCCTAGAGATTCCCCGAAGGATTCCTTATGTTCATCCAAAATCAATTAATATTTCAGTGTATAATTGATTAGTAATTACTTAGTTAAATATGATACGATAAAACTAAGTAATTGCTAAATTAACAACTTGTTAAAATAGATGAGTATTTACTTAGTTTATTTTTTGTGAAAATATTGAGTGATTACTAACCATATTATCGAATGAATAAATGAGTAATTACTTAGTTATGGAGGGGTCAAGAATGACCAATAAAAGTCATAGAAAAGCTAAAACAATTAACATCAATTTAACTGAAGAAGAATATAAAAAAGTAAAAGCGTTAGCAGAAGATAGAGATTTAAATCCAACAGCTTATACACGGCTTGCGGCATTAGGTAATCGTATCAAACCTACAGTTGTCTATAACACAGATGAGTATACTGAACAGATAAAAAAAGAAAAACAAACACTTGAGATGGCTTTAGAGACAAGCGTACCAAAAGAAGATGTTGAGCTTTTAGAAGCACAATGTGAAAGTTATAAAACTTATATTGATACGTTTAAGAAGTTCTTGCAGTATGTACAAGAAGATGCGGAATATATTAATTTGAACGGATATAAGAGAGATGAACAATTAAAAGAAGAGATGAAAGATGCTATTAAATCCTTTTTTGAAAACTGATTTAATTTTTCAAAGATATAAAACATACGAATATGATTTATATTACATTTTGAAATTTTCGTTCTCATCCACACAATTAAAATTGAGGGCTTTCTCACTAGCTAAATTCTTTAATCTTCAATAGTTATAAATTCGCTTATTTTAGATGAAAATGGCGAAAAAGAGCTAGTAATTCTATTTCTATGACTGATTTAGATAACGTAGCAAGTGAAAGTACCGACATTTCAAATACTGATATTGAAAATTTAAGAAATGGTGCAGTAGATGAAATGGTAAAATTATATAGTACAATCGATTCAAAAAATGATACTCAAGAAGGACTAAAAGCTCAGCAAAAACACCTTAATAATTTTAGTACTGATAAAATTTATGAATTATCATCAATAAGTAGTAAGACTGGAATCAGATCAAACGACAAACCAAAATAGGAAAGATCACTTTATTATGGTAGCGCCTAGAAAAATTAAACAAATAGAAGGTATATAAAAGAAACTAAATCAGTTATATAAAAACATTAACTTTGAAGAATTGAATTATGGGGAAGTTAAAATTGATAAAAACTCAAAATTTATATTAGATAAAGAAGATTATCTATCACAACAAACTACTGAGAAAATGCTCAATTTATAAAACAATTAATCAATGAAGATGATACAAACAAATCAATAACAATAAATATAATCAAATAAATGAAGATATAAATACGTTTATTTAAACATTAAGTGTTCAGTTAAATATTTTAACTGAACACTTTTTTATTCTGGTATCGTTAATGTATAAACATAAGTTACTGCATAAAAATAATTCCAAAGGTTAATTTAAGACGAATAAATTATGTAAATAATACATGTTAAGTATTTCACAAATGTTTGTTAATTTAAATAAAACACATAAAATCCAGACTCCTTTAGGGAGTCTATAACGACTCTAAAGAGTCTGGATTTTTAAACCTCTTGGGGGACAAGGGATATGC
This sequence comes from Staphylococcus sp. 231237_7MaSpsaltlick, assembly GCF_043107035.1. NCBI lineage: Bacteria > Bacillati > Bacillota > Bacilli > Caryophanales > Staphylococcaceae > Staphylococcus > Staphylococcus sp. 231237_7MaSpsaltlick. Next base: position 9,399 of record NZ_JBICNX010000038.1, on the reverse strand, counting down.
CGTTTGATAAAATCTCATAAAAATGCCATGTAATAATACACAGACTCTATTGTTACCGCGTTATAAATTATTATATAAATACTGTTACACCAGTGTTTATAATGTTTAAGGATAGGTTAAGAGAACCCCAGCTATGCTGGGTGCCATGGCAATGGCATTGTTCCTCCTTATCCTGTTATCAGGGAGTCTAAAAGGAGTCGCTGATATAATTAATAGGTAAGAATAAACAATATAAGTTGTTCTATTAATTATCATTAATATAATGTTATAAGTTTTATATTAATCAACTTTAATCATCTTAATTGCGCTCGTTTATTAATAAACAACCAATTAATGTATATAAAATGTGAAGCTAATTAGGAACGTTAGATATACTTTAATAAATCAAATAACTACATTTTTATTTTTGATTTATTAAATGTATTAAACTTAGTTATAAGTTAATGCAGGAGGTTTAGTTTTTGAAATACTAATTAAATGTTATAAAAAAGAGGAACCTATATATAATATAAATTCCTCTAAAGATATTTGGAATATATTTTATTAACTTAATGTACCTTTTATATCATTTATAGATAAAAGAGAACTATATTAATCGTTACCTAAATAATTTCTTCAATTCGTTTCATTTGTTTTACTGCATCATTTTTAAAATTAACACTCATATATGAATTGAAACTACTTTTTATTTTTCCGATTATAGCATATGGTTCTGTTATATTTATTTTATCCAACCAATTTAGTAATGACATATAATCAAATACATCAATATGATTAATTAATCTTTCATATCTTAAATTTCGATTTATTATTTACTAAGTGATTATTTAGTAATAAAGATCAAAAAAATAACCATTCCCAACTTTTGACCGAGTAGGTAGAATGGTTATTTATTAATTTACTGAAAAGCCACCGTTTTTTTAACGGGCTCATTTAGCAACATGTTAGCGCATGTTGTCCTTTTTCTATACAAATCAATAATAATATTGTATTACATAAATGCCCATATGCTATTTTAATATATAATCCATAACTAAAAATTAGCTACTTTTATTCATAATGTGACCATGCAGAAAGGATAAAAACTACCTTATCATCTTCATCAACTGTGTAAACAACTCTATGTTGATGGTTTATTCTTCTTGAATAGCGCCCTAAGTGTTTAGGTTGCAACTTTTCAAAAGATTGGCTCGGAAAATAAGGGTCTTCTTTTAACGTGTCTACAATTTTTAAGAATTGTGTTTTCAACTGTGATTGTTTAATTTTCTTTAAATCAGATTTTGCTGAATTTTTAATAGAAATACTGTAATTATCCATTTAGAGGTTATCCCAGTCTAAATCATCAATATTAGTGTAGCCACTGCTATCTTTTTCACGCTCTCGTACTTTATCCATAGTACCTGTTGTTTCAAGATATAATGTTTCTTGAATACTATCCCAATCTTTTTGGCTTATAATTACGGCGTTATTTTCACTCTTAGAACTGCTTATAATAACGGGTTCGTGGCTATCATTAACCTGTTTAAGTAGTTCATAGAATTCTTTTCTCGCATTAGTAGGCGTTTTAATATTCATTATTAATCACGTCCTTTCTTTATTCTATATTATAACGTACCTGAAAACGTACGTAAAGTTATGACCTATAATGGATTATAAGTTTGATTTTTACATAATTTAACTTATAAGAAGTGGATATGATTCAAAAGATACAGATGGTATAATAGTTGAGTCGCCTATCTCTCAGGCGTCAAATTTGACGTAGAGAGGAGGTGCAGAAAATGACAGATATTCTTGTTCACATCATGACCACGGCAGTAAGTGGTTGTATTGTCGCTTTATTTGCGTATTGGCTTCGCAAGCGTGATGATAAGTAAAATAGGCGACTAAGCCACACCAAAAAACCCCTCACTATTCTCAGTAGTGAGGGGTTTGGTGCATCAAATGCAGATATTCTTGTTAAATATATTATAACATTAAATTTAGGAATAATGCAAAATTGTGTTAATCGATTTGTTCTTGACCTCGTTTATTCCAAGTTAAAATGAAACTTAACATGGCTAAAATACTAATCACTGTTAATAAAATGAAACCAGTATCCCAGCCAAACTGTTGAACCACAAAACCTAAAACAATGTTGGCCATAACTGCGCCAAACAGATAACCGAATAGTCCTGTCAATCCAGCTGCAGTACCTGCGGCTTTTTTAGGCACATAATCTAAGGCTTGTAATCCAATTAACATTACAGGACCGTATATTAGAAATCCAATAGCGATTAAAGAAACATTATCCAACCATGGATTTCCTGGCGGATTTAACCAATATATTAATACAAATATTGTTACGCCCAACATAAAGAAAAAACCAGCTGGGCCACGACGGCCTTTAAAAAGTTTGTCTGATAAATAACCACAGAGCAGAGTACCAGGTATTCCAGCCCATTCATATAAGAAATAAGCCCATCCTGAAGCATTTAAATCAAATTGTTTTTCTTCACTTAAGTATGTTGGAGCCCAATCTAAAACGCCGTAACGTACGAAATAAACAAAAATATTCGCAAATGCGATAGCCCATACCCATTTATTATTAAGGACGTACTTAAATAGTATTTCTTTTGTAGTTAATTCTGTTTCAAGCGTTTCTTTAGACGACGTTGAATAATCATTCTTATATTTTTCAATCGGAGGTAAACCTTGGGATTGAGGTGTATCTCGAATTAAAGCATAAGAGATGATTGCAATAATAATTGCTAATAAAGCTGGATAAATAAAAACGCCTTCAAATCCTTTTAAGTATCCAAAGTTATATAAAGCCGTCATGGAAATTCCCCACGTGGCTATTGGAGCCATTAAGCCTCCCCCAACATTATGAGCTACATTCCAAATTGAAGTTTTTCCTCCACGCTCACTTACACTATACCAATGGACTAAAACACGTCCTGAGGGTGGCCAGCCCATACCTTGAAACCAACCATTTAAGAACAGCATTATAAACATAATAGTAATACCAGACGTAAAGAATGGGACAAATCCAAGCAGTAAATTAACAATAGCTGTTAATATGAGTCCTAACGTTAAAAACATTCTAGCATTACTTCGGTCACTTACAGTTCCCATCACAAATTTACTAAAGCCATAAGCAATAGAAACTGCAGAAAGTGCAATACCTAACTCCCCTTTACTAAAACCTTGTTCAATTAATGAAGGCATAGCCAAAGAAAAGTTTTTTCTCAATAAATAATAACCAGCATAGCCTATAAAAATACCTAAAAACACTTGAAGACGCAATTTTTTATATGTATCATCCACTTTTTCTGATGGTAAAGGATCGATATGTTTAGCTGGTTTTAAGAAATTGAACATGATAATCCCTCCTTTTATAAATTTTATATAATATTTATGAAAAGCTAATTGTAAATCGAGTTTAATTAAATAAGTAAGCGTTGTCAATACAATTTTATTTTGCTAAGCTAAATGAAAATATTTAAGGAGATGAAAAGAGAATGGATGTAAAAAAACTGTTTTATTTATTATGTGCTTTGGTGATTTTTACAACTCTTAATACTAATGTTGTTAGTGCGAGTGGTTTTGCTTCTTCAAAAGAAAAAGTTAAGGAAAATATTTTAGATAATAAAGTTTCAATAGCACATCGTGGAGCTAGTGGTTATGCTCCCGAACACACATTTTATGCTTATGATAAATCTCATAAAGAATTTAATGCGGATTATATTGAGTTAGACTTACAAATGACTAAAGATGGCAATTTGATTGCAATGCATGATGAAGATGTTGAACGTACTACAGGTCATAAAGGAAGAGTTGAAGATTATACTACCCAAGAACTAAAACAAATGGACGTTGGAAGTTGGTTTAATAAAAAATATCCAAAATACGCCAAAAAGGAATATAAAGGGGCAAAAATACCTACTTTAGAAGAAATACTAGATCGTTATGGTGATAATGCAAACTATTATATAGAAACAAAATCACCAGACGTTTATCCAGGAATGGAAGAAAAACTCTTACATAGTTTGAAACAACATAATTTATTAAGTAATCAGAAATTAAATAAAGGTCAAGTTGTTATTCAATCATTTTCGCAAGAAAGTTTATTAAAAGTTGCAAATATGAATAATCAAATCCCATTAGTCCAATTAGTAGATAAAGATAAATTATCAACATTTACATCTGAAGATTTAAAATTCATTTCATCATATGCTATAGGAGTGGGACCAGATTATAGTGATTTAGATAAACAAACGGTGCAAAAGCTACATGAGTATAATTTAAAAGTACACCCTTATACTGTAAATACTGAAAAAGATATGAAAAAAATGTTGAATATAGACGTTGATGGTGTTTTTTCAAATTATATTGATAAATATATTAATTTAAAAAACAAATAAAAATTATGTAACCTTTATAAAAATAATAAACGAATCTTGTTATCAAGAATATAAAGGTGATGCCAAAGAAGTCGCATTTGAAAAAGACTGTGGAGAATGGTCATATAAAATTGCGCAAGTTGATAATACAGATGAATCTGAAGTAATCATTCAAGATAAAGATCAAAAAGCAGTTAACAAAGAAAAAGAATCAAATGAAGGAGATCAATCGGATAAAACATTCAATTATAAACAAGCATTACAAAAAGGCATTGATGAAGTTAACGGTGACGCTTTGAAAGAATGGTCTCTTGAAAAAGATCATGTAAATTAGTTTATGACATGGATATTCTATATAAAGGCGATAACCATGAAGTAAGCGTTGATGCAAAATCTCTCGAAATATTCAAAAGTGAAATAGATAATTAAGGACCTCTTATGTTGTTTAAACTTGAAGTCTACCTAAATATAGCATAAATCAAAGCCCAGTAATTTTTTGTATTACTGGGCTTTGATTTATTAGTCTTTAACAATTCTATAAACTGTTGGACGGCTCACACCTGTTTGTTTAGCTATTCTTTCCCCAATTAATCTTTGTTCATCGTATAAAAACTTAATTTTTCTTTTTTATGATCCGATAAAGAAGACCTCCCCCTTTTCTTCCTCGTGCTCTTGTAGCTTCAAGCCCTTTTTTAGTACGCTCACTTAATAAGTTAGCTTCGAGTTCAGCGAAGACGCTCATAACCGTAAAGAACATCTTACTCATCGCAGCTTTCGTTTATTTACACATTCTTGATATGTAAACCACTCCTGTTTTCATCTAATCATTGAGGGTAACTAAATTAGTTGCTTTATTGTTCTACAAAGACGTTTAAGTTTATATCTAACTAAAATATCGTCTTCACGTAAGTAGTTTAAACACTTATCAAGTTCTACTCTCCTCGTGGTATGGCTACTTACTTTTCGCTAAATATATGTTCGCATCTGCATTCTTCTTTTGCTGATTTTCTAACCATTTATCTATCTAGTATGCATCTTGAATCAAATAAAATTGTATTCTTAAAGTCTAAAAACTCATATATATATGATACTTGGATTATAATACAAGTATTAATAAAATAAAAATTATATTATTAAGAAAACAAATAATCAATTTAATAATTATTTGTTTTTTGTTTGAAAATAATTTTTAAAAAGTATACTATTAAAGTAATTAAGACAAGGAGGTTTTATCAATGAAAGCAGCAGTTTGGTATGGTCAAAAAGATGTAAGGGTTGAAGAACGAAAGTCTAAAGAATTGCAAGATAATGAGGTTAAAGTTAAGGTATCTTGGGCAGGTATTTGCGGTACAGACTTACATGAATACTTAGAAGGTCCTATATTTATTTCAACAGACAAACCCGATCCATTTCTTGGGCAGAAAGCTCCTGTTACATTGGGCCATGAATTTTCAGGTGTAGTAGATGATATTGGCTCTAAAGTTACAAAATTTAATAAAGGAGATCGAGTTGTTATTAATCCCACAGTTTCAAATCGTGAAAAAGAAGAAAATATTGATCTTTATGATGGTTATTCATTTATAGGATTGGGTTCTGATGGTGGATTTGCAGAATTTACAAATGCCCCAGAAGATAACGTTTATAAATTGCCAGATAATGTTTCTGATAAAGAAGGCGCGCTTGTAGAACCAACAGCTGTTGCGGTTCAAGCAATTAAAGAAGGTGAAGTTCTATTTGGCGATACTGTTGCTATTTTTGGAGCAGGTCCAATTGGTTTATTAACAGTCGTAGCAGCCAAAGCTGCAGGTGCAAGTAAGATATTTGTTTTTGATTTATCAGAAGAAAGATTAAATAAAGCTAAAGTAATAGGTGCTACTCATACTATAAATTCTGCTGAATCAAATCCAAGTGATGTTATTAATAAATATACGGATAATGGAGTGGATGTAGCATTTGAGGTAGCTGGTGTAGCACCAACTCTTAAATCTGCTATAGACGTTACTAGAGCAAGAGGCACTGTTGTTATAGTTTCTATATTCGGGCACCCTATTGAATGGAATCCAATGCAGTTAACTAATACAGGAGTAAAACTTACTTCTACGATTGCTTATACACCTACCACATTTCAACAAACAATAGACTTAATTAACGAAGGTAATTTAAAAGTCAAAGATGTAGTTACTGATGAGATTGATTTAAATGACATTGTAGAATCAGGTTTTGAACAACTCGTAAATGATAAATCACAAGCAAAAATTCTCGTTAGGATATAAAAATTAATAAAAGGAGTGCCTCTAAATTAGAGATACTCCTTTTAAAATTAAAATACATTTTATGTTAGCCAAGAAAATTCTGATTTTCTATGACTAACTAATCAAGGTAGTTTTAATGAAGTTATTATTTTTATATTCTTCTGTTAAGAGTTGGCCTTGATTTGATACATAAGAAAAATCTTCATTAAGTGTAGAAACCTTTGTGGGAAAAAGCCAATACAATTTCCCTTTTTCAAACATATTGTCTTTTTTTATGCATAAATATTTGCATTCTGATATTCGCATTATTGCTGCCTCTTTTTAAAATAAAAGTAATATTGTGTTATTTGATAATTGTGTTATTGAATACAAAATTGGGTTCAGCCCCTAAAATAATAAGGAATATTTGGGAATAAGATATACTCTTAAATTTTGATACTATATTTTTAAATAATTCAAAATGTTCAGCTTTTTTAACTTTCCCCACTTCTTGTTCATACAATTTTAAAACAGGCTCTCTAATTAAAGTAGGTCTGTTACTTTGAATTCTTTCAATGTTATTTGAAAACATGAGTAAACCTAGATATTTATAATGAATGCTCAATTGTCTTGTTAAACTTGCTATATATTCTAAATTTTCGTATATGCTAGGGTATGTTTCTCTTAAATTTGTTAGATCTAGTTTTATTTGATTGAGTTCTTCTATTTCATTAGTCATTTTATCATTGCTCCAATTCCCAGGGTTTTTTTCTATCTAAGCTTTCAATCATATTTTGACTTTGTCTTCTTTTAATTTTTCGAATTTTAGCTCTTTCTTCTCCATCCATAAATAATAATTTCTCTTCTTTACTTTGAGGGGAAATTTTTGGTACTTTAATTGGTTTTTTACTTTCATCTAGAGCTACAAAAGTGAGAAAAGCGACAGCAGCAATTTTGCGTTCTGCAGTAATCATATTTTCTGAAATAACTTTACAAAAAATTTCCATAGATTTCTCTCCGGTGTAAGCTACATAAGATTCCACACAAACTGAATCAGATTGTGTGATTGGGTATAAAAACTCTACAGAATCAGTAGAAGCTGTAACACATTCCTTAACTCTTGCGTGTCTTCTAGCGGATAATGTTGCGTTATTATCAATTTTTTTCATCAGCACTCCACCAAATAGAGTGTTATAGTTATTCAAATCATTAATTAGAACTTGGTCCGTACTGACAATTTTACTATCCTTAGGATGTTTACAATTTTCCATAAAAAAACTCCCGTTTCTATAATATTTTATATTCTAAATTATAGTTCGAGAGTGTATAAGTATAAAATATCCTTTTTTTATAGGGTTATAAATTTTTCAAATGGCTTGTGTTTAAGGATTAATTAGAAAATTTTCTTGTATAAACTTAATCCAATTTTTTGTTAAAGAATCAACTATGATATCTTTTCTCCAAATGATTGCAAGTTCCCATTTCATTGAAGAGTCCATGATGTCAATAGCTTGTAAATCATTATCTAATAGCTCGAGTATACCTTCAGGTAATATACATATACCCATATTATTTAATAGCATTTCTTCTATAAAGCTCCATTGGGTCGTTTCAAAAATTATATTCGGTTTGAAACCATTGTTGTGGCATATATTTTTAATTTTATCGTTTAGATAGAAATCTGAGTTAAATAAAATAAATTCATAATCCTTCAAATCTTTGATATTAATACTGTCCTTTTTAGACAATTCGTGATTTTTATGAACTACTAATTTTAACTTTTCCTCTAAAAAAGAAAATGTACTAAAAATTTTATTATTTGTAGGTAATACAGTAATCCCCATGTCTAAATCTCCATAATATATGTCATTTTCAATTTTTTTACTTCCGTTTTCAAAAAGTTGAAAAGTTACGTTAGGATAAGACTCATGAAACTGAGAAATTAATTTGATTAATTTCCTAATATTGATGATGGTGGGGATACCTATTTTTAGATGTCCTGTTTTTAGTTCCAATAGGTTGCTTAATTCATTCGGGATATTTCTATACATTTTAAGCATTTCTTTACATTGAAAAAAGAATGCTTCTCCTGCATCAGTTAAGTATAATTGATTTTTATATCTATTAAATAGTGTTACTTCTAATTCTTTTTCCAATAGCTTAATTGTGTTGCTAATCGTAGGTTGTGTAATGAAAAGATTAGATGCTGCTTTGGTCATGCTTTTTTGCTTTACGACTTCTACAAAATATTGCATATGTCTAAGTTCCAATAACCTACCCCCTTTTTATTATTCTGTATACTGTTGAACGACTAACTCCTGTTTGTTTAGCAATCTCTTCACCTGTAAGCTTTTGTTCATCATATAAGAATTTGATTTCTCTCTTCTTATGATCTGGTAATGGAGGTCGACCACCTTTTCGTCCTCTTGCTCTTGCAGATTCTAACCCTTTTTTCGTACGTTCACTTAATAAGTTAGCTTCAAGTTCCGCAAATGCACTCATCATAGTAAAAAACATCTTGCCCATTGCATCTTTGGTGGACACGTTCATATCAATAATATGTAGATCAATACTATTTTCATCTAGCCATTGAGATAACTCAATTAACTGTTTTGTTGTACGCCCAAGACGATCTAATTTATAAATAACTAAAATATCGCCTTCACGTAAATAATCTAAGCATTTATCAAGTTCCGTTCGTTTCGTTTTGCGACCACTCGCTTTCTCGCTAAAGATACGTTCACAACCATATTCCTCAAGTGTATCAATCTGTCCATCAAGACTTT
>NZ_JBICNX010000387.1:0-437 GCF_043107035.1 Staphylococcus sp. 231237_7MaSpsaltlick | reverse complement strand
CTTGTAACCTTGCTTATATAATTTGATTTCTAAAGCTTCTACAAGTTCACCAAAAAAAGGATTCGCTACCGTAGGAAATAAGAGTCCAATAATTTTAGTCTGCTTATTATATAATTGGCGCGCCACAGAATTAGGTTTATAGTTTAGAGCTTTCATAGCATCATTCACCTTATCAATCGTTTCTTGACTAAGATATCCTCTCTTATTAAGCACTCTTGATACTGTTGTTTTAGATACATTTGCCAACTTAGCTACATCTTCTAATTTAGGTTTCATATAGGCCTCCTCAATCAATCTTCGTTATTAATAGTGTAATCCATAATTTTAGAAAGTAAAATAAAAGTCCATACTACAAACCTTGATTGAACATTAAAAATAAACAGTAAGAGGGTTAACCCTTAATATAGTATTGCACTTGTAAAACTCATATTCAGTAA
>NZ_JBICNX010000386.1:0-438 GCF_043107035.1 Staphylococcus sp. 231237_7MaSpsaltlick | reverse complement strand
GTAGGTGTATCAAAGGTATAATTAAGCAGCCTCTCTTCCTCTAATTGATTTTTGAATCTTTTTTATTACTCTCTAACGCCAAAACTTGCTGATTCTTAAGCAATCTTTGATCTTTCCTGCAACTCTTTTCTATTCTGGCTCATATATGCGTTTTAAGAAACAAATGTAATTGAATAGGTTAAAAATTATATATTTTTAAAGTTTCCTTTAAACCAACTGTTAAAATGTATAATAAGGATATGGGATTACCATATGTAAATTTGTTTTTAGCACGACGTTTTTTAGGTGTGTAAGTGTGCCTTTAGATATAAAAATAAAAGTCAAACTAGAAAAAGTAGATTGACTTTTTCTTTTGATGCAGTATCGTCAATGTAAATCTAAAAATTCTGGCTATAAATCTACATCACTTTTCAAAAATGTAGTAGTGATATTCAATAC
>NZ_JBICNX010000385.1:0-439 GCF_043107035.1 Staphylococcus sp. 231237_7MaSpsaltlick | reverse complement strand
ATTTTTTATAATGATACCTTTTGGAGCATCAACTTTGACAGTGATTTTTAAATAATGCCGCATGATTGGATTGATAATGTCACTTGATCCGTTGAATACATTACAACCTGTCGAATTAAATTTATATTTAATATCTTGAGCATAGTGACCATTTTCAAACTGCCACTTATCCGGTTTAGAAAGTGAAAAACTTTTTGTGCTCAATAATGATTCTGAATATCCTTTATAAACACTGAATTCTAATTCAAATGTTACATATCTATCTCCAACATCAGTAATGCCATTGCTTACAGGAACAAATTCATATTTCTTACCTGGCATATCTGAATTTACAACGTAATATGTTTAACGTATGTATATTATACCTCTTAATCTTTGTTTTAATAGATTATAGTCTTTAGTATACAAACCTCTATAGAAAAAACGCAAAGTTAATTTA
>NZ_JBICNX010000384.1:0-439 GCF_043107035.1 Staphylococcus sp. 231237_7MaSpsaltlick | reverse complement strand
AAGTAATCTAGGTTTCGCTTAACATATTCAAATGAATACTCGCCTTCTTGCTCAATCACATACATGTGAATTTTCATAATTTTAAATAGATCTTTTTTACCTCTAGCTGCTGCAAGATATTTTGATTCTTCACTTGCTTTTGAATAAAATAAAATATACTCATAAAATTCGTTCATTGTTATTACCACCTTTTAAACATTTAGGGCAACGTTTATTTATTACGTTTCCTTATTACATCTATTATATTACACCTTTTCTTTTTGAAATACAACCTATTATAAGTAACTTTTTTATTTTTTGTTAAATATGTGGGGGGATTGCTCAAAATAATAGGTTTATATGTCGGTAATTTTGATTTGTAATAGGGGATATAAAAGCCATTGTTATAACTCATAACGTTATTAGCTAAATAAAAACAATGCGATACCTACCGTTTTCA
>NZ_JBICNX010000383.1:0-439 GCF_043107035.1 Staphylococcus sp. 231237_7MaSpsaltlick | reverse complement strand
ACAATTATATAAACAAACAAACTACTTGTTTTATTACCGAAGAAACCTGACTATTCCCGTAGTTAGGTTTCTTTTATATATTTATATTAACACTTTTAAAAGTTTTGTTAAATTGTTTATATACATTTGGGTGTATGCACTTTCAAAGAAAGATAAATCTTTGTATAAATATTTTATATGGGTATATCGTATAACGCCGTATAAACGCTTATATAGCAAGTATAAAGGGTGTATACGGCGTTATATAACTGGGTTAAAACCTTATACGTATAGTTATATATGGTTATGTGTATAAAGAATTATATAACCTTGTAATGACAAGTATAATGGCTGTATAATGGTATAAATGTTATGTATATAACTATATGGAGGGCGTTATATGAAGAGTATGAAAGAAATTGCTGATGAATTAAACGTAACAAAAATGACTGTTTATAAT
>NZ_JBICNX010000382.1:0-440 GCF_043107035.1 Staphylococcus sp. 231237_7MaSpsaltlick | reverse complement strand
AGTCATTACATATTAGTATTAAGAAAGGAACCATATAACATGAATTCAGACGCCTTTATTGCACTAGATTTTGAAACTGCAAATGGAAAACGTACAAGTATTTGTTCTATTGGGATGGTTAAAGTTGTTAATCATCAAATAACAGAAACATTTTACACGCTCATTAATCCTAATGATTTCTTTTCACAACAAAATATTGCAGTTCATGGCATTCATCCCGAAGAAGTTGCAGACGCACCTACTTTTAAAACTGTGTACCCATACATGTTAAAGTTTATAGGTGATTTACCTGTAGTAGCTCATAATGCAGCTTTTGATATGACTGTATTACATGAAAGTGTTAAATCATTAGGAGTTGAAACACCGTGCATGACTTATTTTTGTTCACTTCAATTATCACGAAGAACAATTCATCATCACCGTTACGGCTTAAACTATAT
>NZ_JBICNX010000381.1:0-440 GCF_043107035.1 Staphylococcus sp. 231237_7MaSpsaltlick | reverse complement strand
GAGTAAATAATTGTTAATACAGACATATTGTTAGCACCTCCTAACTTGTCCGATTTCAACAGTTAGGATTGTTGATGACATAAGTCATTATATCATCAAGGTAGTGTATAATTAATGATAAAAAAGCTTAGGGTAAGGGGAAAGTAAATTGATAAAAATAGAGCAATACGAATACAATGACTTTGATGATTTAATAGAAAGTTTTAAAAAAACGTTAGAACCAAAATTTGAAAAAGCTAACCGTTTTAGATATTCAGACTTTACTATTGCAGATGAAAAAGAGTACAAAGCAATTTTAAAATGGTTATTGAGTAATGGTTATTACATTAAACAATTTCCTAATGTAGTAAATAAACAAACCCCATTAAATAGATTTGCTTATGATGAAATAAAGGCTAAAATAAGAGCGAATAAAAGATACAATCCCGACGATAGTATAC
>NZ_JBICNX010000380.1:0-441 GCF_043107035.1 Staphylococcus sp. 231237_7MaSpsaltlick | reverse complement strand
ATATACTTACTGCTGCATCTAATAAAGGTATTGAGTGGTTACAACCGTATATTAATGAAAACGGGGATTTTAAGCTGTTTAGAGTACCGGCAGAACAAGCTATTCCTATTTGGACTGATAAAGAGCGTGAGAAGTTACAAGCATTTATACGCTATTACAAATTAAATGATGAATTAAAAGTAGAGTATTGGACTGATAGGGACGTTACTTATTACGTAATAGAAGATGAACAGTTAATACCTGATTATTACCATGGTGAAAACAATATACAAAGCCATTTTAATGGTGGAAACTGGGGAAAGGTACCATTTATACCATTTAAGAATAATCCCGAAGAAGTAAGCGATATATTCATGTATAAGAAGATAATAGATGCAATAGACAAACGACTTTCAGACACACAGAATATGTTTGATGAATCGGCAGAACTCATTTATATAC
>NZ_JBICNX010000037.1:0-26834 GCF_043107035.1 Staphylococcus sp. 231237_7MaSpsaltlick | reverse complement strand
ATCCATTACTTTAATCTACCTTTCATAAAAGAATATTTTATCCGGACACAAGAAATTGCAAAAATACACGCTTCTTGAAACACAAATTACATCTTAATATAAATTTTAATAAAATAAAAGAGTGAAATGAAATTTTCATTGTTTTTAATTATTGGCGAAATTATCAAAATAATCAATCTTATTCCCAATATTGCCTTAACAAGCGACAACAGGCATTGTGAAAGCGTATTAATTCATTATGTAACATCTCATTCTGATTACTTTTTACTTTTTTGAAGTAAAAAGACCATAATTATTATAGCCTAATTCACTACGTCTCGTACAGTCAAAAATTAATTTCTTATAAAATTGCAAAATACAATTATATTGATTTACTTTATTCAGAATCTTCATTATAATTTGAATTACTTTTAAAATTTGAGGTGTCCATATAAATGAAAGATAAATACATATTATTAGCAACTTGTTCAGATAAAGTCGGCATTACGTCACTCATTACCAACATTATTGCTAAACATAATTCAAATATTTTACACCTTGATCATTTTACAGAATATGATAGTGATCAAGATTCAGAAGGTAAATTATATTTAAGATTTGAGTTTGAAAAGGTTGATACATTGAAACACGCCTTAGAACAAGAGTTGCAAGACAATAATATCGAATTTGAATTATTTGATAATAGTAAAAAAACAAAAATTGCATTATTTGTTTCTAAAGAAGACCATGCTTTTAACGAAGTATTATTAAGAGTACAGCGTGGTGAAATTCCTGCCGAAATCGTTTGTGTTGTAAGTAACCATGAAAATAATAAGCATTTTGCTGATGCTTTCAATATTCCTTTCTTCCATGTACCAAGCACACAACCTAAGGAAGAAGTTGAACAAAAAATCTTAGATATTTGTGCGCAACATGAAGTAGAATTAATCATTTTAGCAAAATACATGCAAATATTAACAGATAACTTTGTTAGTCACTATCCAAATCAAATTATAAATATTCACCACTCATTCTTACCTTCGTTTATCGGGGCAAATCCTTATAAACAAGCTTGGGAACGTGGTGTAAAACTTGTTGGTGCTACAAGCCATTATGTTACTTCTGATTTAGATGAAGGGCCAATAATTGATCAAGATGTTACACGAATTAACCACAGATATAATGTTAAAGATTTACGTAAAATTGGCCGTCATGTAGAATCACGTGTCTTAGCTCAAGCTGTTGAGTTACATGTACAACATAAAGTCATTGTCACTGAAGGCAACAAAACAATTGTATTTGCTTAAATCTACATTCGAACAATATTAAATATAACACAACTGTTTAATTATGCATTTCACTATTCATTAATTGGAATAAATACATGAGTTGTGACACTGTTTTATAATAAATTGTCTATCTCGCTAGATATTAATATCAATGTCTGGCGAGGTCTTTTTTTATTTAAATTGAATCTCGACATTAAAAATATTGCCAACTAAATGATTTAAAGCGCATTCTTTTTAGTAATAATATTGTTTTAGTTAAAATTAATATTTAACTATTTGAAAAACCCTGATAATATAAAAAAATTTTCTAAGTTTAACCACTATCATATTATTGTAAAGCTGTATATTCTTTGATACATATATGCATAATTATCCATACAATTTTATATTACTTGTTATTGATCACTTTCAATATATTTGTTTTTTTATACGTATTCCTCCCCTTTAACTCGCTTTTTTTCTAATTAAGAAGATTTTAACGACCATTTATACTTAAAAAATTTCGTTTATTTTCTATTATGTATTAAACGATTTGAAATATAAAAACCAACCCACTCGATTGCTTTAAGTAGGCTGGTTTAAATTCGTTCTGTCTTATCCTATATCAATGTGTATTATTGAAATTAGCTTCTGTTTCTGATTCTAAGCGTTGTAATATATTTTCATAAATTCTTAAATTATTACTTTGGTCAATATTTGTAAAGATAGATTGCTTATTAACCGGTTTAACATCATTTGTTCCTTCAACATATGATTTAATTAAAGTCACCAAACTTTTCTCATCATTTACAATATCTCCAAGGAATGTTTCATGAATCGGTCTTAGAATTCCTTTTCTAAAGAAACGTTTAACGTCGAAATGATAGAATATTACTGGTTTATTCATATAAGTAAAGTCAAAGCTCACACTGCTATAGTCGGTAATTAACAAGTCATGTTCAATTAACAATGATTGTACCGTACGTTCACCCAACTCTACATATTTCACTCTAATATGGTTATTCGTTAAGAATAATTTGAAATAATGCTGCGCTCTATAATGTGGATAAAAATTAATCTCTATATTGTTATTTTCAATTAATTGATTTAGCTCTCTATTTTTTGTTAAATTCAAATATCTCTCTAAATATTCACTATTTTCAAAGGCAATATCACTATTCAACCAGTCTCTCCATGTCGGCATAATTAATACCTTTTTAATTTGTTGATTATCTTCGTTAATTGGTAGTTCATCAAATCTCGACAATCCTGTCACATATACGTTTTGTGGAGCGTATCCCATTTGATTAACTACAACGTCTTGCTTCTCACTTTCACTACTTACATTAAACATATCAAATGGCAAATCATAAAATGCTTTATGATATTCAACATTTTTACGACCTAACACACCATGCTGTAAAAATACTTTCAATGTATGCTCATAACCATAAAAACCTTTCGCAGGCTTATATGGAAGTACATTTTCTAAATCGTGTGTTGAGATTAATACCTTTGCTTTATTTGCAATTTCAAAGTGTTTCAACGAACCAAACTCTAAAACATTATCATAATCTTTTATTTTTGAATAATCTGCTGATTCCGTATCTATTACATAATAAGCGTCAATATTCGTATATTGCTGCAACCATTTAAAGAACACAATGCCATTATCTTGAGCAGTATCAAATCTTTCAGAAATCAACCAAGTATTATTATCTTTTTTAGCGGCATTCATAACATTCATTTGTTCTTTTGTAATAGAAAATCTCTCTAATTTTATATTTTTGAATGGCGTAATTGTGCTTAAATAAAATACCCGTTCATTTATTGAATCAAATACATGTTGCGAGAAAAATGCATCCTTCTTATAATTAACGGTTCTATATCGTATTTTTTCTTTTCTTACAATTGTGTCCTCTTCTTTTATATTAATAAATAAGTCCACAACAGTTTTTGATTTTGATACTATTTGATCTATTGCTTCATAATCTAATTTTAGTTCAGTCTCACCAACATCAATTTGATATTCAACATAATCATTCGTGTATCTATCTTCAAATGATAGCGTAAATGTACAATGTGAATATAAATCATCCGCTTTAATGAAGAAATTTATTTTATCATTTTTAATATAGTTTATTCCATTTTTGAAAAAAGGCTTCCTATATAATACTTCAATGCCTCTTTTAGAATAGAATTCCATAATATAATACTGATTGTTAATACTAATATTTGATTGATAAACGGCCCTATCAGCATATTGTTCGCGTATGCTATAAATTACACTTCGTTCCGTATCTCCATCAATTTCAATACCTTCAATATATAGTTTCTTTTTAGATGCATTTTCAGTCAATGTCTCAAAAGGTATTTTCGCTGTTAGATGATCATCAAATGTTCTTACCGGATAAGTTTCAATTGTATGATTTTCATTATTCATTAAAACTAAATTTTCGAATTTGATTATCGGTTCTGTTTCAGTTTTATTAATTTTAACTATATAGCCGGTCTTGTTAGGCGCCTCGTTAATAACAATATTAGAAACGTTCAATATTTTGTGATACACATAGAATTGTCTATCATTTATTTGAATATGATAGTGATATAAATTAAACTCATATTCATCATTAAATTTAACCCTATAGGCAACGTCATCTTTGATTAAAAATACTCGATCAAATTCTTGCATAACAAGTGATTCGATATTCTCAATTGGAATTGTAAATTGAGCGTCACCAATCTGTTTTATATCAATTAAAATATTATCTGATTCTTTTACCAACAGTAATTGGTTGAAATTAATATTTTTGCTCGTATTAAAAATCAAATTGGAACCTTCAATATATGCTCTACTTTTAACATTTTTATTTAAAAATAGTTGAGATTCATTGACCTTTTTAATAAACATATCTTTGCCCGTTTTAAATTTACACAGTACGTTATCTAAAGAAAGGTATAACTCATTTTCTACAGTATTCTTAACCCATAACTTTTCATTGTTATAATATAAATTCAATTTCAAAAAAGGCTCATATTCTTGAAATACTAAATCCGCTTTATCCACTTCCATTACTAAATGATTGAGTTTAGCTTTTCGAAATTTAGCAGCAGTCTTTTTATTTTGAACTCTTAGCTCAAAACCTGATTCCTTAGGTAAGATGAAATTTTTATATTTAAAAACAATTTCAATCTTATGACCTTTATCATATAGATCTATACAATCAAACTTTTTAATTAATAAGTTCTTTACGTTATATAGTATCCCCATTAACATCTCTCCTATTCATATTTAATAATTTAAATATCGTAGTTGCAAAGAGACATAATTTTAATTATCTATATTTCACTTTTATAACTTCCCAGTTACTTCGATGTATAACATGTTTATTCCCGTTATTAAAAGAATTTATATAATATTTTGGTATGAATTAAAATATTCCCTAATTTCAACACAACTAAAATAAAATGTAATATAAAATCATTTTTCAGGACTTTCATCAAAATTCAAAGTTTTATATCTATCAAAATTATATCATTCAAAAATTTATCAAAAACATATATTTTCATATGTGGAAAATGACACTAAAACATATTATCACTATCTCAAATTATTTCCAATACATTTTTTTGTTTTTATAAATGTATACGATGAATATAACGTTTTCATTCAAATGTTCTCTATTAAATATTAATTAAAATAATCATATTTACTAAAACAAATATAATATTCTTTATTTGTCGAAAGAGCATATAGTACTTCTATGATGTATAAAAATTGGTTTTTATTATTTTTGACCATATTTACTTGTCCACTATCGTTTCGGTAAAGCTAGTTAAAGAAACTAACCCTTAATTGTTTTTTAATATCCTATAATATGCCTATTATTTATGTTCCATATGTTACACAAGCATAGTTTGTCTTCTATACTATTTCATAAGAGTGTCAGACTTTACAGAATCTAAAATTTTAACGGTTTATGGAGATTAAGACCAAAAAAAGCACTCAGATGAATGAATTATCTGAGTGCTTTTTATTAAAGTTTTCGTATTATTGGCTCGCTTTTCTAGGGGGAGCTTCAGTCTCTAGTCTTTTATCTTGTCCCCTCAGGAGTCACGCCACAATACGATCTAAAAATGATAATTTCACTTTAAGATGCATTAAAAAATAAGACCCTTTCATATAATTTAATAAACACTACGTTACTAAATTATCAGTACTGCTTATTTTTAACATGCATTGATAAGTCAATAATACTAATTTGAATGAACTAACATTTTTTCATAATTATTATGCTCTAATTGCGAACATTTACATTTTTTTAAATATAGTAGGTTTTCTTTGTGATGCTCACTAAGTACTTCACATAATAAATTATATGACTTTAATTCTTGCTTTAATTGCTCAAACTCTACTTTTGACCAGTGAAATAGTGCTTCAGCTTCTGCTATAGACATGTGGGTGTAGTATTGGTTTTTATTATTTTTAAGCCCTTTTTGAATACTTACTTTTAATCTATCATGTAAAAAAATATATAATTTAAAAGCATTGGTACTCATATTAATGTAATAGTCCGTATACATTAATATTTTTGGTGCTAAACAATAATCTAAGTTATTAGTGTCATTATCCGTATAATATATATTTGACATGGTTTACACCACTTTCTTTAATTTATGAAAAACTATCCAATAATTTCCTCGTAAAAGCCAACGCTAAAGTCTTCCCTTTAACCAAAATTTGCTGAGCGATTGTTTTATTATTAAATTAATGTTTTGTGGCCTTTCAGCCAATCTCCTCATAAAATAACCGTACCAGTCCTTGCCATATGGCATATATACACATACTTGGTAACCTTGTTGTGCCAATTGTTGTTGCAGATTTGTTCTAAATCCATAAAGCATTTGAAATTCAAAATTCGATTTTGAAATTCCATTTCGTTCAATATATCGAATCAATTTAGTTATTAACTCATAATCATGCGTAGCGATTGAGGTAAATTTCCCCTCTTGTAGATGTGATTTGCATAATTCTAAATAATTAATATCAATCTCCTTAGATGTTTGATATGCAACCTTTTCGGTTTCTTTATATGCACCTTTAACAATTCTTAGTCTTAAATGCTTATGTTCACGTTGATCCTTTTTTGCTCTTAGTAGAGAGGCTTGAATTACTGTTCCAAAATTATTAAAAACTTGCTCACAGTCATCAATTATTTGCCAACTTGATTGAATATGACCATAATCTTCCATATCAATATTTATAAAAATATGTGCTTCATTGGCTTTTGCTAAAATGTGCATTAAATTTTGTTTGCAAATTTCTGAATTAATATCTAAACCAATTTGTGTTAACTTTAAAGATATATGAGCATTTAAATTTTGCTCATTTATTCTTTCTATAACTTTAATTATGCGATAAGTGGCATTGTAAGCTTCTGCCTCTGAATAGACAAATTCACCTAGATTATCAACAGTTACCGATATATTTTGTTTATTTAAGCGCACAATATTCATTTCTAATTCATCTAAAGTAGTGCCAGCAATAAAAGATTTAACTCCTATTTTTGGTCCCATTTTAGTTGCTAATTTATTTATATTACTATTTTGCGATAATGAAAAGAGACAAGATTTAATAACTGTCATAGAACTACCTCCCTTAATCTTTGAAACAGGTATCTTTTTACTATAAAAAGCTATTAATAAAGATTTTATCTTTATTGAATACATCATATATTAAAAATATGTAAAAATAAAATTTGTGTGAATATACATTACATAAATTGTAATATTTTTTGACATAAGTGATTCTTAAATAAATGAACGTAACATTTCCTCACATTGTAATTTATTGTGTTGATAAGGTTTTTACATCACCTGACCATTTTAAATCATTGATTTACATCCATTTATCTTGCCCAAGTTACAAATTTAAATTATATCGTTAATTTTTACTCAACAGAACGTAATTTTCATTGTTATTAAAATTATGAGTACTTTAACATTTCTTACTCAAGACCGTTTTACAATCTTAGAAAATTTATTTTTGTGGAACAAAAGTATGGGATTTCAACACTTGCTTCGAATTAGTTCTCAGTATTGGATGTGTATCGATACTTTGGTTCGACTTAGCACTTGGTAAGCGTGCTATTCAATACAAAGTCTAATAAAAAAAGCCAGTAAATGAGTTAATATAAACTCACTTACTGACAAGTTCTCTAGTAGCTTTATTACAAAAACATGTTAAATACTAATATTTCGCTAATACTTTGATCAAAATTATTGGTATCTAGTCTATTTCCTTTTTGTAATTATATTTAACGTTAATATATACCTACTATTAATTACTAGCAGTTGTGTCACCTGTTGTTAGACCATCTGTTTTCCTAATGTTTAAGACCCTATTTTGGTCCGCTTCATCCTCTTTACCATATTTTACTTTATATACAGAGCCATCATCTTTAACCGAACCTACATTAATATTAATATTTCTAAATCCTAACACTCTTTTTGCAACAGCTTTTGCTTCTGATTCATTTTTAACACCATCACTAAAATCTACTTGATTATCTGTTGCCTTAATATTTTCAATACCTTTAATTTTATTATTTTCGACATATACTTTGATCATAAAATCATTTTGCTTATTGTCGTCAAATGTATATATACCGGAATTATCTATATTAGTAGCTTGACCGTGGTAACTAATAAATGATTGGATCGTTGTATCTTTAGGAATTACAAAAATATGTCCAACTTTATTATCTTTATATGAAACACCTAAATTTCCGTATTTCAATACATTTTGATCATTTATTCTACCTATTTTTTCACCCTTACCATATTTCGCTACAATTGATTTTTTACTTGCGCCTATTTCAAAGCCTTTATATCCTTTTACATGATTATGATTCATATAATTATCATGAAAATCTTGAGAAAGTACATCAATTTTTGGTGATGCTACTTTACTCTTTTGAGTATGATGCTTAGTATCTTCATTATTATGATTTAAACTACCTGCTACAAACCGGTATGCGCCAAATAAAATGCCAATTACAATCAGAAAAAAACAAAGACTTGCAATAATAATCATTACTAATTTAGTTATGGAATTACTGTTTTTCGAATGTCTTTGCTCTTCATAATTATATTGTCCTTTATTACTAAATTCATTACGAATATGTTGTTTTTTCACACTTTATGCCCCTTCACTTTTTATATAATAATCATATTATAATCTTACACTTTAATAGGAACAACCTTTGAACGTCTTTATATTTTTATAAATAAATGACGTAATATATATTATTTTTACATTGCCTTACTTACATAATAAATTATAATGTTGAATAAAGAATGGAGTTGATTAAGTGATGATGACGAATAAACCGATTATTTCAATCTATGTAGCACTTCAAATTTTTACGACACAAGCTATTCCTGGAGAATTAATTTTATATTCGGATCATATTAAGTTTAAAGCTTCTGGAATGGTTAAAGGTAATGAAGTTAAAGATACATTCTTGTTGAGTGAAATTAATAAAATACAACTACAAAGAGGCATTATTTTACATAAATTGGTTATTATAGATAACGAAAATGATGTATGGCGCTTTAAACAAATAAATAAATCAGATGCACAGCACTTTATTACTCAATATAAAAAGTTAACGACTAATTAATTTAATCACTATAAGTTTAACCTTTTATTTATAAATACACTTAGTTTATAAGATGCTAATTTCTATTTAAATGGTTAACTAAATGAACTCTGATTTCAATTATTGAATTTTTATAATATAATTGTTTATGAAGTTAAACGAAAGTGAGTTTTTATCAATGAATGCAGTTTGGACTGTTTTTAAAGAACATTTTCAAAATGTCTACTTAATAAAAAGATTAGCAGAATTTCAATTACGTATATCTAATCACAGTAATTATTTAGGCATTGCTTGGGAACTGATAAATCCGGCTATGCAAATCGCTGTATATTGGTTTGTCTTTGGCTTAGGCTTTAGAAGTAATCGCCTCATGGAAGGCGTGCCGTTTATTTATTGGCTAATAGTTGGTATTAGTATGTGGTTCTTTGTAAATCAAGGTGTATTGGAAGGAACGAAAGCAATTGCTTCAAAGTTCAATCATGTTGCTAAAATGAATTTTCCTATTTCAATCATACCTAGTTATATCGTAGTCAGTCGATTTTATGGACATCTTGGGTTACTAATATTGGTAATGATGATATGTTTCTTTGGAGGTTATCACCCCAGTATTTATACATTACAGTTATTACTCTATGTTCCATTTTCTTTATTATTGACTATGTCAATTGCATTAGTTACATCTACTTTAGGAGTACTTATTAGAGATACTCAAATGGTTATGCAGTCTCTGATGCGAATAATTTTCTTTGTATCGTCTATATTATACTTACCTAATAATGTAATTGTTGAAAAGGTAATGCAATTTAATCCTATTTACTTTTTAGCTGAAGGCTATAGAGCTGCTGTACTACACCATGAATGGTACTTTCTGACTCATTGGCATATCGCTATTTACAATGTAGTGTTAGTACTTATTTTGTTTATTGTAGGATCATTATTGCACATGCGTTATAGAGACCATTTTGCTGATTTTATGTAAGTGTTTTTGCTCAAGGTATCAACCTATCACAAATTACGATATATAAAAATTTATACTAAAACAACTAAACACAAAATAGCGACTTAATTCATTTACTGGATTAAGCCGCTTTTTCTATTTTTTTAAACTGAACTAACGATATACAACTTTTATTTCATCTTCATCATAATTATCTATTGAACTCACAAGATAGACATGTGTTTTTAACACTAATTTTTTAGGACGATGTTTTAAATCATTAGTATTTACTTTAAAGGTGAATGATTGCTTATAGTTTTCCTTTTCACCTATTTTAATTAACTCTTTAATTTCAAACCGTTCAACCTCATTTTCTAAAATTTGAAAATCACTCGTAGTATCGCTATTCTCTATTTTCTCAATTAAAGTCAGTTCAATTTTATCAATCACTTCTTCAGTTGACCCTCCTTTAATATATATTGTTCCAGTTAATTGGCCATGTATATTAAATTTATCCCCTTTTACTTTAGTATCAACCTTTAAGTTACTAACGCCAAAAGAACTTAATAATTTTTCAAACATCGTACATCACCTCACTTTACGCTACCCACTTATATCTCTGTTTAATCAAGGTAGATTTCGACGTGAATTGCTTAATTTTAAAAAAAACAGACTATGATATTTTAACAACATAGTCTGTTTAAAGTTTGTTTCATAGTTAGCTTTGCTGTTGTTCTTGGCTAACATTTTAAAACACTTTCAATTGTTAACTTAATTTGCTATTAGCAAAAGTACATTATGGTTTAGCAGCGCCTTTTACTTTAGCTATTTTCTTTTCTTCAGAGTTAGATACGATTAACGCACAAGCTGCATCCCCAGTTATATTTACTGATGTACGTGTCATATCAAGCAATCTGTCGATACCTAATATTATACCAATAGCTGCAGGGTTTAAATCGACTGCGTTTAATACCATCGCTAACATAATTAAACCAACCCCTGGTACACCGGCTGTACCAATTGATGCCACTACT
Organism: Staphylococcus sp. 231237_7MaSpsaltlick; assembly: GCF_043107035.1. Taxonomy (NCBI): domain Bacteria; kingdom Bacillati; phylum Bacillota; class Bacilli; order Caryophanales; family Staphylococcaceae; genus Staphylococcus; species Staphylococcus sp. 231237_7MaSpsaltlick. Next base: position 15,952 of record NZ_JBICNX010000037.1, on the reverse strand, counting down.
GCCACAATAACAACAGTAATTAATTGTCCGAATGTTAAATTGGCACCTGAAATTTGTGCAATAAATATTGTTGCGACCCCTTGCATAATTGCGGTACCATCCATGTTGATTGTAGCTCCAAGTGGTTGTACAAATGAAGCGATTTCTGGTCTAACTCCCATCTTTTTCGTACAATTCATGGAAACTGGTAAGGCAGCATTCGAACTTGAAGCACTAAATCCAAGTGTAATAGCAGGTATAAAACCTTTAAAAAACTTGGCAGGACTATACTTTCCAAGGAATTTTACCGCTGCACCATAAACGACAAAGAAATGAATTGCTAATGCTAACAACACGATAAAGAAATACATGCCGAGTTGTTGAATTGCACCGAAACCTGCACCAGTGAATGCATGAGCAACCAAACCAAACGTCCCAATTGGGGCAAATAAATTCATAATCATTGTAATTATAAACATCAAGACTTCATTTGTCTGATCAAATAGCCGGTAAACCGCATCAGCTTTAGAACCTACCATAATTATTCCTATACCTATAAATATCGCAAAAGTTATAATTTGCAACATATTTCCATCAGTCATGGCCTGAATTGGATTTTTTGGAAACAGATTAATTAATGTTTGATCAAAAGTTTGCTTCGCTGGTGAATCTTGTGCTTCATTTTGCTTATTTAATGTTTGTTGATAACTTGAAACATCATCACTCTTCAATAATTCTGATTTCCCTGCTCCTGGTTTAAATATAAGTGCAAGTGCGATACCAATAATAATTGCAAGCGCAGTTGTGGTTAAAAAGAATGTTATAGTCTTTAATCCAATACCACCTAATAACTTTGGATCCCCTACTCCAACTACACCTAATACAATAGAAACAAATACGACTGGGACAACTAACATAAATATTAAATTCAAGAAGATTTGTCCAATAACATTAAAAAAGTACTTATCAATATTAGTTACAAATGCTGAACCTTCAAACATATTAAAAATTGATCCTGCAGTGATACCTAATACCAAAGCAATAACAATCCTTAATGAAAGATTTTTTGTTTTCATAGCAACATCCCCTTTGCTTTATTACTCTTCATTATATAGTAAATATACACAAATTAAAGTATTTTTTCATAAAAATAAAAAAATAAAATTGCATGTTGCTATTTTTCATTTACTAACACTATAAGTTAAAAATTAAAACTAACATCATGCTATAATATCCATTCCTATTACCATCAATGTTTGAACAGCATGATAGAATTCAGTATATTATTCCACAAAAAATAATAGTAATTATATACTATTTTCAAATTTTCAAATGCAATATGTTTTGCAAAGTTATATAATCTTAATTATAAAATTAAGAGGAAGTAACTAATATGGGATTAACATTGATGATTTTAGCATTTTTACTATTTTGTTTAGTTATTGCGATTATTGTATTATTATCAATATTTAACTTAACTAATTTAGGTAAAAATTTTGCAATTATTGCACTTATAATTTTAATGATTTCGATTATTTTTCTATATGAAAAAGGGTCTAGTATCAGAAAAACTGAAATTGATCCTCTAGAATATAGTGAAAAATTTTAAGCATTAATATTTTTATTTATCTCATTTCCTTACTAATAAGTAATTGGAAACTAAATCGAATAACCAACAAAAAGTAGTAATCCGTATAAACATTGATGGATTACTACTTTTTCGCTTTCACTTACTGAATATTATTTTTTATAAAATATAGAACAACTTTTAACAAGTATAATTTGTACTTTAAATCAAATTATTTTGCATTGCATAAATGGCAGCCTGTGTTCGGTCTCCTACTTCTAATTTACTAAATATATGACTGACATGTGTTTTTACAGTCTTTTCTGAAACAAATAAGGTTTCTGCAATTTCCTTATTTGTTTTACCTTTAACCATTTCCTTCAACACTTCTGACTCTCTGTTTGATAACTTATTTGTAAAATGTGGTTTTTTCCTTACTGATTCAATAACACTCTGTGCTTGAGGATGAATTATTTTTTCTCCAGCTATAACACTTTTAATCGTTTCAATTAGCTGTTTTGGTTCTACATCTTTCATTTCATATCCATCTGCGCCTTTATCGATTGCTGAAATTACATGTTCATCATCTACATAACTCGTCAATACCAGAATTTTAACTTCTGGATATTGTTGTTTCATAATTTCGGTAATTTCAATACCATTCATTTCAGGCATTACCAGATCTAACAACACTAGATCGGGTAATTCATTTTCCTCCAGATACTTAAAAAATGTATTTCCATCAGAAAATCCACCAATTACTTCTATATCTTCAACTGTAGACAGTAAAAATTCTAATCCTTGTCTTACAATGTGATGATCATCTACTAATATTATACGGTACATGTCTAACTTCCTTTCACATTCGTCAAAGGAACATTGATTTCTATCGTAGTTCCTACTTTGGGTTCAGAAATAATATTTAATTTGCCATCAATTACTTTGGCCCTCTGTCTCATATTACTTATTCCATGAGACTGGTATATATTTGTGGCTTGTACATCGAAGCCACAACCATTATCTTTCACTGTTACAACAATATAATCGCCTTGTTGATTTAGTATTAATTCTACAATGTTAGACTTACTATGCTTTTGAGTATTGTTTATTGCTTCTTGAATAATTCTATATAAATTTTCTTCAATCATATTAGGTAAATTAATTAAACCATCAACATGGACCTGTAAATCAATTTGTAATATATCACTATAATTTTTCAACGCGTTAATTAATCCATGTTCTAATCCAACTGGTTTTAATTGCCAAATTAATGCCCGCATCTCATTAACAGCTTGTTGACTCGTTTCTTCTATAACTTTAAAAGCTTGTTTTGAAACAGATTCTTGACTCATTTCATTGGCTGCATGTGCTGTTAACTTTACTGAGAATAACATTTGATTTACCGAATCGTGTAAATCTCTTGCTAATCTATTACGTTCACTCACTCTAGCCGCTTCTTTTTCTTGATCTGTCAATAGTATACGCTTAATTGCAGAACCAATTTGAAAAGCTACAGATTCTAATAATTCCAAGTCTTCCTCACTATAATGACTTGTATGTGGTGTTGCAACATTTAATAATCCAAATAATTCTTCACCTGATCTTAAAGGCACTGTAGCATGATGTGTAATACCATTGGTTTCTTCATGGTATGCATGATTTGCAAGATTAATTCTTGAGCAATTTATAATATTTGAAGCCTTAGTTAAGCGCTTATTATGATAAGCTTTTACACACCAACATGAACCTTCCTTCATATATTTACAATTATGTTTGGATAATGCTCCCGGTAATTCAATATCTGAAACTAATTCATGTTGTCCTGATTCATCAATAAAGAAAATCCATCCAGTAGTAAAATCACTACCATTTATTAGTGACTTTAGCGCACCATTTAGCATCGTATACGTTTCAGTTTCTTCATTTAAAAACTCTGCAATTTCCTTTAATAATGCCAATCTCGTTGGTTTTTCCATTTAACCATTCCTCTTTTTACGAAATCACTTATATTACCTATTTTATGCTATGACTTGAAATTTACACAAGCATAGCGTTTAAATTAATAGATTTTGAGAAATTGAAAAGAACAATATTTTTAAATAGTCGTATGTGGTATGATTATTAGTGATAAATTGAGGAGGATACTATGAAATTTGAAATCCCAAGTAAATATAATGCATTAACATTAAGAGAAATATTCCAAAGTTTGCATTTACCGAAAAAAGATTTGCATAATTTAAATATGTCAAAAGAAATAACACTAAATGGTGAAGCAGCAACCTTAATGACTAAGGTACAAACTGGTGATATCGCTTATATTCCTACACCAGAAGAAAAGAGTAATTACGTACCTAGTTATCGCTTTGCTCAAATCTATTTTGAGGATGATGATATTGCAATTGTTATGAAACCTAAAGGTGTTAAAACACATCCAAATGATTTAAAAGAAAGTAACACATTGATGAATCATGTTATTTATACTATCAAAAGTGACTATGTAGAGCCTATACATAGATTGGACCAAGAAACAGTAGGATTATTAATTGTTGCTAAAAATCCATTAATGAAGAAAATTCTTGATCGCATGTTGGAAGAAAATGAGATTAATCGTATTTATAAAGCAAATGTTCACAGTCTATTACCAATTAAGCCACAAACGATAGATAAACCTATTGGTAAAGATAAATTTCATTCAAATCGACGTCGTGTTTCACCAACTGGGCAACGTGCTATCACACATATCTTAAGCTCTAAAATGGTTAAAGAAGGTGTTTGTGAATTAGAATTAAAACTAGATACCGGGAGAACACACCAAATTCGTGTTCATCTTGCTGAAATTGGTCATCCAGTAATCGGCGATCCATTATATGGTGACTCTACTTTGAGACAATTACAACTAAATAGTTACAAAATTGAATTTACACATCCACTTACACAAGAACAAATTTCTATTAGCTTAGATGATGAATTATAATTGATTTATTACCTATAAAAATTCAAATATTACTGTGTAGAATAAATTTTCAAACATTAATAATCGACAATTTCTATTAACACACTATAGAAATTGTCGATTATTTTTGTACAAAAAATTTAGAGCAAATCCAAATTTTCGGATTTGCTCTATTATTCATCGATACTTATTTATGTTCTTACTTTAAGTTAGTATAGTTGTAGCTTAATTTACTCTATATAATGTTATTATTTTGGTTCAACCATATCTTCAGGTTTTATCCATGCTTCAAATTGTTCTTCTGTTACATAGCCAGATTGAATTGCTGATTCTTTTAACGTTAAACCTTCTCTATGTGCCTTTTTAGCAATCTTCGCAGCATTTTCATAACCAATATGAGGATTTAATGCTGTAACTAACATTAATGATTGATTTAAATAATTATCAATATTTTCTGCGATAGGTTCAATACCAATAGCACAATTATCATTAAATGTTTGCATACCATCAGCTAATAAATAAATTGATTGTAATGTGTTGTGTAAGATGACTGGTTTGTAGACATTTAATTCAAAGTTCCCTTGTGAACTAGCAATACCTACTGCAGTATCGTTACCCATAACTTGTACAGATACCATTGTTAACATTTCACATTGTGTTGGGTTCACTTTACCAGGCATAATTGATGAACCTGGTTCATTTTCTGGAATCGAAATTTCTGCTAAACCAGCTCTTGGACCTGATGCTAACCATCTAACATCATTAGCAATTTTCATTAAGTCTGTTGCTAAAGCTTTTAATGAACCATGCAATTGTACAACTTCATCATGAGCAGTTAACGCATGGAATTTATTTTCAGATGATACAAAAGGATAGCCTGTATTTTCAGAAATGAATTTAGCAACTTTATCACCAAACTCAGGGTGTGCATTGATCCCTGTGCCAACCGCTGTACCACCAATTGCCAGATTTAAAATATGAGCTTTTGACTCACTTAACAATGTTTCACATTTATCTAACATATAACGCCATCCACTAATTTCTTGTCCTAATCTAATAGGTGTAGCGTCTTGTAAATGTGTGCGTCCAATTTTAATAATGTCATTAAATTTTTCTTCTTTTTCTTTAAATGTGTTGCGTAAATTATTTAAAGCGGGTTCTAATTTAGTTTCAACTTCATTATACAATGCGACATGCATTGCAGTTGGAAATGTATCATTAGAGCTTTGTGATTTATTCACATCATCATTTGGGTGAATTGTTTCATCGCTACCATTCTCTTTTAAATAAGCATTAGCCACAAAACTTACAACTTCATTGACGTTCATATTGCTTTGTGTACCACTTCCCGTTTGCCATACAACAAGAGGGAAATGTTCATCTAATTCCTTGTTTAAAATACGATCGCAGGCATGTACGATTGCATCTTTTTTAGCATCAGAAATTTTTCCTAATTCGTGATTTGCTAAAGCAGCACCTCTTTTAAGTTGTGCAAATCCGTATACGACTTCAATAGGCATTTGCTCTTTACCTACTGGAAAATTACGTTTACTTCTTTCTGTTTGTGCACCCCAGTATTTATCTGCAGGTACTTCAATTTCACCAAATGTATCATGTTCAATTCTTACTGACATTACAAATTCTCCCCTTTATCTTTACTATGTTCAATTGTAGTATATCATTATTTAATTTACTGGGGCAATCGTATTATATAGCGTTTTCATAAACTTTTAATTTGCCTTTAATCATTAATATAATTCTAGATTTCACTGTAAAAAAAAGCGCTATTTACATTTGAATATGTAAATAACGCCGTTTATTTATTCGCTATCTTTAATCTTTAACTATTTGTATATCTTTAAAATGCGCTTTTGCAGCTTGAATAACACCAATCGCAGTAAGAATTAATAAAATTGCACCTATAATCATCGTTGCTGGACTAATCAAGACTAATATGCCTAATATCCCATCTAAACTGTTATAAAATGAACCCAGCGGTTTAAATAAAACCACAGTGACTAAAATACAACATATCACACTAATAATGACTCCAGTTTGATTACTTTTCACAAAGGTTGAAGCATTTACTTGATCAACTAATCCCTTAGATAAATTAATTTGTAACTTTATTATTTTGAATAATATTGGTAAATATAGTGCGCCTATTGCCATAGGAAACCCTTTAATTGAAATTAAACTTATAATGGCTGCACTAATCATAAAAACTTTCCAATACTTACTTAACATAGGTACGTATCTCCTTATAATAAATCGAATTGCTCTAATCATAACATATTCAAATTTAACATTGCATAACTTTTTTAGAAATGAACGAGGTCATAGCCAACATATAAAAATCCTACCAACATAAAAGTTAGTAGGATTTAGTTCATTTTATTAACAAAATATCAGTTAAACTAGTAATTAATGAGCATCATCAGATAAATCTGAACGCACCTTTGAATCATGAGATTGATTTAACTTCTCTTCATCATTTTGTTCAGATATTTGTTCCATTTCTTTTCCTAATTCAACAATATCTTCGTAATCATCAACCATTTCATTATCTGCTTGATGTTCTAGATTTTTTGAAAATTTATTTTTGTCGGTCATTTCCATCACCCATTTATACTTTTAAGCAAAACGTGCAGTAAAGTAGTGTCTAACATCCTCAGGTAGACCTTGAGCTGCCGCTTCATCTAGAACGACATTTACCATTCTATGTGCTTTTAAATCTGAAGGCTCGAAACTTGTTTTACCATTTTCTTCATATAATTTATGCACTAATTCTTGCTTTTCACTACCTGTTATTACTAAAATAATTTCACGTGCAGAGAATAAACCTTGTCTAACACTAATATCTAAATTACCATTTGTATCAATAGATAATACTTGTGTGATAAGTTTACCTTTGTTTTCTTTCGTTTTAATTTTGTCACCAATAAATGATTCTGTATCCTCATTAAAAGATACTTCATAAATTTGACCTTCTGGTACGCCTAAAGCTTCATAAAATGATTTATTGTTGTCATAATCTAAAATATTAATTTGACTAAAATCAACTGCATGTTTATCTACATTCTTTTTCAATTCATCTAATACTGGTGAATTATCTTTAGAAAGGTGTACACCTGCAATTGTTGTAGGATTGTTGTTAAATTGCTTTCTTAAAATATCTGCTGTATATTCAGCTACAATGTTTTCATTTTTTAAAATTTTAAAATTCATTGCCATAGTAATTACACTCCTCTTATTCTATTCAGACACGTTCTAGCATTATTTTTTATTACCCTTGTTGTTACAGTCATAAACAACCTTGAATACCTTCAAAAAATTTCATTTATAAAAATTTTCAAAGTCTTACGTCTATTATACAAATGTCGAGCAATATTTTCATTCATTTACTAAAATTATTAAATTAAATCAGGAAAATTTTGTTGTCTTAATGCTTCGTAGATTAATAATGAAGCTGTATTAGATAAATTTAATGATCTAATATTGTCATTCATTGGAATACGCAACGCCGTTTCATGGTATTCTTCCTTAACCCAATCGGGCAAACCAGTTGTTTCTCTTCCAAAAATAAAGAAATGATCTTTTTCAATATCAGTAAAGTCAAAATCAGAATACGTCTTCTTGCCAAACTTTGTTATTAAATAGTATGTACCTTCTGTTGCCTCAAAAAATGCCTCAATACTTTCATGATAAGTAATGTTGACTGAATCCCAATAATCAAGCCCTGCACGCTTTAGCATTTTATCGTCCGTACTAAATCCCAATGGCTTAATTAAGTGTAAGTTTGTGTATGTACCAGCACAAGTTCTTGCAATACTCCCTGTATTACCTGGTATTTCTGGTTGAAATAATACAATATGATTTGTCATTCCGTTATTCGCTCCTCATTTCCAGTCCTTTTATCATTTCTTGTTGGACTTCTTCAATTTCTTTGTCATAATGTGCTTCTATAAATGGTCTAGCTAGTTCTCCTTGTATTTGGCCAATCGCCCAATATGCCGTTGCACGAATCATTGGTCTTGGATCCTCAAGCGCAACATCCTGTAATTCAGGTATAGCAGACTCTTCCTTAAAATGTGCTAATGCAATAATTGCATTTCTTTGTATTGGTTTTTTACCTCTCCATGCTCCAGCTAGATGTCCATAAGTATTTTTAAATTCTTTATTACTCATTTTCAATAATGGTACAAGTCTAGGCTTTAATATTTCTGGTTCTAGCACAATATCATCATGCTGTGTATTAATGCCTCTATTTCTAGGACAAACTTGTTGGCACGTATCACAACCATATAAGCGATTACCTATCTTATAACGATATTCATCCTTCAAATAACCTTTTGTTTGAGTCAAAAAGCTGATACATTTTTGACTATTCAGCTGCCCGTCTCCTACAAGTGCACCAGTAGGACATCGATCAACACATAGCGTACATTCGCCACAACTGTCTAGCAGTGGATCGTCAGGTTCAAATGGAATACTAACTAACATTTCTCCTAAATAAGTCCAAGTACCCAAATCAGGATTAATAACAAAGCCGTTTCGACCAACGTAACCTAACCCTGCTCTTTCTGCAACTGCTCTATCAGATAAGACACCCGTATCAACCATTGATTTGATTTCTACATCTTTCACTCTTGACTGCAAATATTCCGATAATTTATCTAACCTATTACGCATAATAGAATGGTAATCTTGACCCCAAGATGCGCGTGCAAACATACCTCTTCGATCTCCTCGAACACTTTTTGGAGCACCTTTTAATTTATTTGGATATCCAACAGCAATCGCAATGATAGATCTTGCAGTAGGTAACGTTAACTTTGGTTCTGTTCTTAAATTAATATCTGATTCTTCAAACCCAGATGCATAACCTTTAGCATGGTAATCTACAAGCTTTTGTTTCAATTCATCAAAAGGATCTGCCGTCGTAAATCCTATACTATCTATACCTATTGAATGTGCATAGTCAATAACATCTTGCTTTAATTGCTTTAAATCGATTTTTTACACCCCACATCAAAACATACATCCTACATTTTAACATAATCGTATCAAATTGAACGTCTATAAATCTCACTTTATTAAAATTTATAATAAAAAAATAGTTAATACTTGGTCTAGAATTAAACCTGTGTATTAACTACTTTTTATTTAACTTATAGAACACGCGCTAAAAAGTTTTTAGTTCGTTCGTGCTGCTGATTTTCAAATATTTCATGTGGATTACCTGATTCAACGATGACACCATCGGCCATAAAGACTACTTTATCACTGACATCTCTTGCAAAGTTCATCTCATGTGTTACAACAACCATAGTCATGCCTTCTTTTGCTAGATCTTTCATAACCTTCAACACATCACCAACTACTTCTGGATCGAGTGCTGATGTTGGTTCATCAAATAATAATACTTCTGGATTCATTGCCAACGCTCTTGCAATAGCTACTCTTTGTTTCTGTCCACCTGACAATTGTGCTGGATAAGCATCCGCTTTATCTTCTAATCCAACTTTTTTCAATAATGCTTGTGCCTCCTGTTTCAAATTGGCCTGTGAACCTTTTTTTAATAAACTAGGTGCTAAAATGATATTATCTATGACCTTCTTATGTGGAAATAAATTAAAGTTTTGAAACACCATACCCATTTGTTGTCTTAATTTTTCTAATTCTGTATGTTTACTATTTAATTTATTATCTTTAAAAAGTACATCTCCACTCGTTGGTGTCTCTAATAAATTCATACAACGTAACAAAGTACTTTTACCACTACCAGAGGGACCAATAATCGCTACAACTTCACCTTTATCTATTGTTAAATCAATACCTTTTAATACTTCGTTTTTTCCAAAAGATTTATATAAGTTTTTAATATTAATCACTGACTTTCAATCTCCCTTCGAAGAAATACATTACTCTAGATAACGTAAACGTAAGTATAAAGTATAAGATAGCTGCTACAATTAAAGGTGTGAAAGGATCGAATGATGCACCTTGAACTACTTGTGCGTTAAACATAATCTCACTAACACCAATTACTGATACAATTGATGATTCTTTAATAACAGTTACAAATTCGTTACCTAATGCAGGTAATATATTCTTTATCGCTTGAGGTAAAATAACGGACTTCATTGTTTGACCGTAACTAAGCCCTAAACTACGTGCTGCTTCAGTTTGTCCCTTATCAACTGCATTGATACCTGCTCTAATAATTTCTGCAATATAAGCTGAACAGTTAATCACTAGCGCAATCATCCCACAAATTAAAGCTGAAATATCTAAGCCTAATACTGCAGTAGTACCAAAATACACTAAAAATACTTGTACTAATAAAGGTGTACCTCTTAAAAATTCTATATACGCAGAAGCTAACCATCTTAATGGTTTCACTTTGCTCAATTTAAGCAACGCAATCATTGCTCCAAATACTGTACCTAACAACACACCTACAATTGATATTAATATTGTGTTTTTAATCCCTTTTAGGAAGAAACTACCATATTTTGTAATGAAGTTCCCATCATCTTTTTTCATAGCTTCTGCTGCTTTTTCTTTATAATCCGCAATTAATCCTTTATCTTTAACATCTTTTATTGAACTATTTAATTTATTCATTAATACTGGTGAATTTTTTGGAACTGCAATAGCTGTATTCTTCGTTCCTTCATTAAATTTGACTCCATCAGCAAATTGTAAATCATTATTCTGTTTCAAATAAGCTTCAGCTACTGGACCTTCGATTACCATACCATCAACTTTCCCACTTTTAAGTGACATGATAACTTCAGGTACTCTTGTTAATGATTGTACTTGCGCATTTTCAATTTCATTTTGAGCAATTGTTTCTTGCTGTGTTTGCTTTTGCACACCTATCTTTTTATTAGCAAAATCATCTATCGTTTTAAGATGATCAGCTTCTGACTTTTTAATAATCATCTTTTGAGTAACTGACATATAAGGATCAGAAAAATCCACTTCTTTCTTTCTCTCCGGTGTTGGTGTCATCCCAGAAATAATTAAATCAATTTTCCCTGTTTTGATAGCACCTAATAAACTATCAAATTGCATATTTACAATCTTTAATTTTAAATTATTATCTTTTGCTATTTTCTTTGCTAATTCTATATCAATTCCTGCATATTCACTTTTTCCATTTACATTATGTTCAAATTCATATGGCGCATAGTCTGCAGATAGCCCCACTCTTAATTCTCCACGCTTTTTAATTTTTTCCCAATGATCATCTTGTGCTGCTTGTGCCTCAGGATTTATGTAGGTAAAAATTGCGCTTACGAATACAACAAAGACTAACATAAGCTTCCCTAGTTGTTTCATATTCTAAACCCCTCTCTATATAATTTATTATTATACACATTAACGTAATATTATTCAATATTAATTTTTAATTAACGCTAACTACAGCCTATATAAAATAAAAATGAGTTAATATGCAATATTTGTGTATAAAAAAAGGTCTAATTTATTAAATTAGACCTTATAATACTAACTTTTAGGAATTTCAAATTTATATATTTCATCTGTATAGCTATGAATAAACTTTTTACATAATTCATGTACAAAGAATGCTGAAACAAAAGGAATTATTAAGTATCCAAAGATTAATAATACAATATTCATTGTTGGGTCTCCAGACATCCTATTAAAAGCATTTATCGGACCTACTAAACCAGTATATCCAAATCCTGCCGACATAGGTGTTCCTTTTATTCCAATAAAGTAAGCTACAATACCACCTATAACGCCGTTTATGATTAAAGGTATTGCAATGATTAAATGTTTAAAGTAAACAGGAATCATCATTTTTGCTGCTCCGATGATTAGTACTAAATTTACACCGGCAGCATTTACTCTCAATGATCCAAATAAAAACGTCACACATGCTGCTACAATACCCATATTTGCTGCTCCACTACCTAATCCAGATAAACCTATCGCAGTTGCAATAGCAACAACAGAAATTGGTGTAACCATTAATAATGAATAAGTAACACATATCAATATAGACATAATCAAAGGATTAAATTCAGTAAATGTACTAACAACATGGCCAATACCCTTTGTAACCTTTGAAACATAGCCTAATGTATAAAGTCCTACAACTCCACTAATTACAGGAATCAAAACTGGGAGTATCAACATCTCTAGTGATCCTAGTTTATTTTGTAAAATTAAATATAAAAAACACGCTACAATAACTACTAAAATCGTATTAATAATATCCCCTATACCATTTAAAACGAAACCATTTGAAGTAACTTTAACAGCACCACTACCTAACATTGCTGAAACACCTATCATAGCTGCTCCAGGACCATTAAATCGGAATTGATGTGCTGCCAAAATACCAATAATAAATGCCATAAAAGACTGTATTAATACAACGAGTTGATAAATACTTTCTAATAATTGATTACCTTCTTTAAAGAATTTAAGTAATTCACCTAATAAGGCATTTGGTATTAATGCAATAACAACACCAGTACCTACAGCCTGTAATATATTACTAAAAAACTGTTTTCCACTATGATTACTCGTTTGTTTTGACATATTTTTTCCCATCTAATATTCTTCCTCCAAATATAACAATAGACTTATAATATTATATTTTACATCAAACCACAATATTTACTTTTAAGATTAATTTAATGTGAAAAATCTAGCTATACAACAAATAAAATGCCGATCTACTTGAGTAGATCAGCATTATTTAAAATAGATTTCAATTGAAGTTAAAAGGATTTAAAAAAATCTCACTTCAACATTATATATTTAAATGATATAGTATCTTCGAAGATAATTGTGAGTCATCAACTAGTTGTTCATTAATTATATTGTTCTTTTTATTCGAAAGTTTAACAGAAATATAATCGCCCACATGCATACTTTCTTGCAAATCATCAGACACTTTTAGATGTTCAATAATATCTCCTTTGTCACTAACTAAATTACTAACAATGCCCTGATTATTTTCAACCTTACCATAATAGATTGTAGATTTATCATCAAGTAAGAATATAAATAACAACGCAATTATAAATATTAAGAAAAAATAACCGGTTATCATAGATGTTCTCATCATAAGTTGTCACCTGAAATTATTATATTAACTGAAGTTGTGATAAAAATAAATCAGACTAAAGCATTATAAAATAGCTCTTGTGTCCATAAAGTGACCAAAATATTTGAATTTTATATATAGTAAAGCAAAGTATAAAAAAAGAACCCCCTTTGTTAAGGGGTTCTCTATTACCGTTGATGGCTAATGTTAGCCTAGTTATACCGGCGGTCGGGGTCGAACCGACACTCCAATGAAGGAACGGGATTTTGAGTCCCGCGCGTCTGCCAATTCCGCCACGCCGGCCTGATATTATCAGGTAATTGGTATTGATACATCAAAATATAAAATGTATCAACTCGAAATAGCATAAATATATTATATTACGCTAAGCTTTTGTCGTCAATAGTAAACAAAACAAAATAGCGTAATAATAACACTTTTGATGTATTATTAACCATTATAACTTATTTTAGTGTCACCTTTTAACAAATTAAAAATCACACTTAAAAATTTACAAGTGTGATTCAAATAAATTATTCTAAAATAGTCTGATTTTCTTTTTCATGTAACATTTGAGTAATTTCATTATATTCATTTAAAACGGCTACTTTTGGTTCATGATGTTCAATTTCTTCTTCGTTTAACTGAGCATAAGTCATGATGATAACGACATCATCAACTTCAACTAATCGTGAAGCAGCACCATTTAAACAAATTTTTCCACTACCTCTTTCCCCTTCTATTACATAAGTTTCAAAGCGTGCCCCATTATTATTATTCACAATGGCTACTTTTTCATTAGCTAATATATCAACAGCATCAAGTATATCTTTATCGATAGTAATACTACCTACATAATTCAAATTAGATTCAGTTACTCGTGCACGGTGTATCTTTGAATTCATTAATGTTCTGATCATTATTTAATCTCTCCTATTTCATATTTCTTTTTCGTAGTTACAAGTATCGGCGACTATCATATAATACCACCAACATTTTCAACGAAACGTTGTCCAATGTCTTATTGAGTGCATTTAAATCGATCATAAATTAAGAGAAATTCCACAATAAAGTCATTAATTCCCATAAATTACCAATTCACAATCGTATAAAAACATCATTAAGGTAAAACAACACAAATACATAAATATTTCCATTCTCTAAATTTCAATATATATTTTCTAAACTATGTATACTTAAAAAAGGGTAAAAAAAAACTCCCATATCTGGAAGAAAAATGGAGCGGAAGATAGGACTTACACCTATACCTCGTTCCGGGAAGGAACGTGTTCTAAAAGTTGAACTACTCCCGCATGGGATTATAAATATGGAGCGGAAGGTAGGACTTACACCTACACCTCGTTCCGGGAAGGAACGTGTTCTAAAAGTTGAACTACTCCCGCATGGGATTATAAATATGGAGCGGAAGATAGGACTTACACCTATACCTCATTCCGGGAAGGAATGTGTTCTAAAAGTTGAACTACTCCCGCATATTCATGGAGGCGGCAACCGGATTTGAACCGGTGATAAAGGTTTTGCAGACCTCTGCCTTACCACTTGGCTATGCCGCCAATACTAACTGGGCTAGCTGGATTCGAACCAGCGCGTGACGGAGTCAAAGTCCGTTGCCTTACCGCTTGGCTATAGCCCATTAATAATATTAAGGGCGGCTGATGGGAATCGAACCCACGAGTGTCGGAACCACAATCCGATGCGTTAACCACTTCGCCACAGCCGCCATGGCAGGGACAGTAGGAATCGAACCCACATCAAAGGTTTTGGAGACCTCTATTCTACCGTTGAACTATGTCCCTATAAAATATAAATGGTGGAGGGGGGCAGATTCGAACTGCCGAACCCGAAGGAGCGGATTTACAGTCCGCCGCGTTTAGCCACTTCGCTACCCCTCCAAAAACTGGTGCCGGCCAGAGGACTTGAACCCCCAACCTACTGATTACAAGTCAGTTGCTCTACCAATTGAGCTAGGCCGGCTTGTATAATAAAATGGTTCAGGACAGAGTCGAACTGCCGACACATGGAGCTTCAATCCATTGCTCTACCAACTGAGCTACTGAACCATAATGGCGGTCCCGACGGGAATCGAACCCGCGATCTCCTGCGTGACAGGCAGGCGTGTTAACCGCTACACTACGGGACCAAAATGATAAAATTGCGGGAGGCGGATTTGAACCACCGACCTTCGGGTTATGAGCCCGACGAGCTACCGAACTGCTCCATCCCGCGTTAATATTAATGGCGGAGGAAGAGGGATTCGAACCCCCGCGAGCCGTTAAGCTCCTGTCGGTTTTCAAGACCGATCCCTTCAGCCAGACTTGGGTATTCCTCCAAAAATATT
>NZ_JBICNX010000379.1:0-441 GCF_043107035.1 Staphylococcus sp. 231237_7MaSpsaltlick | reverse complement strand
TCGGATGGGAATTATTTATAGAAAAAGAAAATTTAGAGAATATTTTCAAAGATTTGTTTATTGAAAATAATAATTTAATTATAGATACATTGAAAATAGATAAAGATTCTGTTTTTAAATTGAAAAACTATCGGGAAGAAACTATTACAGGTTATGTCAAAAATCAACAAATCATTTTTGATTTAGCTAATATACGTAATAACGATAGATTATTTGAATTAACTGTAATAAAGAATGGTTTAAATACATATAACTATAAGTTCAAGAAAAGAACAAAATACTTTAATTTTATTAAAGCAGATAATTTATATGAGTATGTATTACGTACATACAGTAACCACTCTATATCAATTAACAAAAAGGGAATCCATTCCAAAATACAGTCAATAAATAATAGAGATGGTATGTTATTAATTGAATATATTTCCCCGTATCAAGAAA
>NZ_JBICNX010000378.1:0-441 GCF_043107035.1 Staphylococcus sp. 231237_7MaSpsaltlick | reverse complement strand
ATAGTTAGGGGTTCATGATGTATCTGAAAATTCAGGAGAAGTGATTTATGCAGCGACTTTAGCCGTTAAGTTTGGTTTAACCGTAGATGATTTAAAAGAAATCCTTGCACCATATTTAACAATGGCAGAAGGATTGAAATTAGCTGCCCTGACGTTTGATAAAGATGTTTCAAAATTATCTTGTTGTGCGGGATAACAACACAATGAATCCACCGTTTGGTTAAGACGGTGGATTCTTTCAACCTTGGACAAGGTACGCGGTTTCATTAGATAGAAATAAGGCAAACGTATTATAGAGTCAATTCTGCGAGGAGGTTAATGATGATAAAGAAATACGATCTTATTGTGATTGGTACAGGTTCTGCGGGTTCAATCACAGCAGCAAAATGTAATAAAGCCGGCTGGAATGTAGCTATGGTAGATGACAGGCCGTTTGGAGGC
>NZ_JBICNX010000377.1:0-441 GCF_043107035.1 Staphylococcus sp. 231237_7MaSpsaltlick | reverse complement strand
ATATACAGCTACTAATTTACCTGTTCTAGATTTACCGTCAATACCTACCACCCTAATTGTTTGATCTAAAAAAGGTTCAAATTCTTGGATTGTTGTTTTTTGTGTCATTATCTATTCTCCTCTATGCTAAAATTTGTTTTATACGTAAATACTTCTTATCCTTTTTAGTATAACCAAAGTCTTTTTAAGTAAACACTACATATATAATGTTAGATTAAAACCGCTCCTATTTACCAATCAATTTTGAAAATTATATACTATTATTTTTATCCTTGATTCTTTGGATTATAGTAGTTACTTCTTTTAATAAAGTCTCATTATCTGTTGATTCGCTTAACTTTTCAATAGAGTCTTTTAAATACCAATACTTATCGTCTTCTCTAACTATATTTAATATTTCTTGGCTCGCATACCCTGTAGAACCAATCGGTATGATATATA
>NZ_JBICNX010000376.1:0-442 GCF_043107035.1 Staphylococcus sp. 231237_7MaSpsaltlick | reverse complement strand
TATTAATAGAATACAAGGTCAACTCAATGGAGTTATTAAAATGATGGAAGAAGAAAAAGATTGTAAAGATGTCATTACTCAAATCAGTGCATCAAAAAGTTCAATCCAACGTTTGATGGGGATTATCATTAGTGAAAATTTAATAGAATGTGTAAAGGCAGCAGAGGATAATGGTGAAAATTCTGAAGAATTGATTAATGAAGCCGTTAACTTATTGGTAAAAAGTAAATAATGGATATTTCAACTGTTATTATGATGTTACTTATAGGTGTATTCGGAGGCTTTATTTCGGGTCTAGTAGGTATCGGTGGTGCTATCATTATTTATCCAGCTATTTTATTATTACCGCCACTATTTGGTGTTCCTGCATACAGTGCATACATCGCTTCAGGACTTACTTCCAGTCAAGTCTTTTTCAGTACTTTAAGTGGGTCATTAAAAG
>NZ_JBICNX010000375.1:0-443 GCF_043107035.1 Staphylococcus sp. 231237_7MaSpsaltlick | reverse complement strand
AGTTGTTTATAAACTTGACCGTCTTGGACGTACAACCAAACAATTGATTGAACTGGCTCAATGGCTTGAAAGTAATGGTATTGAACTTGAAATTATTGAAATGAATATCAATACCAATGACGCAATGGGTAAGATGTTTTTTATGATGATGAGTGCTTTTGCAGAACTCGAAGCTAATCTTTTAAGCGAAAGAACAAAAAAAGGTTTAGAAGCTGCAAGAGCAAGAGGACGCACAGGTGGTAGACCCAGATTACCAGATCATATAAGACGAATGATTAAATTTCTATACGATGAACAAAAACTTACTGGTGCAGAAATTGCTGAACAAACAGGAGTAAGTAGAACTACTGTATATCGTGTTATTAAAGAAAATTCTAACGATATATATTTTACTTAAGAATACTTTTAAGTAAATAATGCACTTTAAGGGTACACCCTAATCA
>NZ_JBICNX010000374.1:0-444 GCF_043107035.1 Staphylococcus sp. 231237_7MaSpsaltlick | reverse complement strand
GTGAAAACCACAATTCTAAACTTGTTTCTAAAAGAAAAAATACAATCCATAAAGTAAAGTTTAGAATAATTAATTGCAGAGCATTTTGATAGCATACCGTTATGACAATGACTATATAAAATAGTATTAAGAAAGATAATTTTGTAAGGCCAGCACCTGAATAATTTTTAAAGAATAACTTTATTAGGAATGGAGTGAATATTGCTGGAACAAATGAAAGAATTGTAGCAATGGCTAACTCACTGGTAGATTCAGGGTTTGCTAGTTCCCAATTTATAATGAGGATTAATCCACCGCAAATAAATCGGTATAGTGCAGTAATGGTTAAATAGTTAGTCATTGTGAGCATCACTGCAATCAAAAATTTTATTTGCTAATGCATTGGCTCTGTGAATATGTTTGTATGTTTTTGTAGTTGGTAACTCAGGCCAGTTAAACTGAATA
>NZ_JBICNX010000373.1:0-445 GCF_043107035.1 Staphylococcus sp. 231237_7MaSpsaltlick | reverse complement strand
ACTTTGGTGTAGATTTTTCTAATATCAAAGGTGAAGCAATGGGCGGAACAATCAACTGGGCTTACGATAGCTTGAAAAACGGTATTAAAAATTTAGTTAGTGGATGGTTTGCAGAATTAGATGGTGGAGATGGTGACGGCGGATATATTAAGTATTTAGATAATATCACTACGCCATACAGTCCAAACGGTCCACCTCCAGGGTATGCATTCTCATGGCCACATCCAGGTATTGATTTACCTTATATATATGAACCAGTTTATTCAACGATTAGCGGTAAAGCATTCACTAAAGAAATGCCTGGTGGATTTGGACATTATATTCAAGTAAAAGGTGGAGCACTTGATGTGTTTTACGGTCATCTAAGCAAATGGCTTGTTAAAAACGGTCAATAAGTTCAACCAGGTACAAAACTTGGTATTTCAGGTAACACTGGAGCAAGTAC
>NZ_JBICNX010000372.1:0-447 GCF_043107035.1 Staphylococcus sp. 231237_7MaSpsaltlick | reverse complement strand
GAGCTAATTGTGTAAATACGTTAATTATAGCGTCACCAAAGCGACCCAATGCGCTTAATAATTTATTGAATACTGAAACCCCAGTTGTATTCATCATTTTAAAGAATTTTTGTGCTACTTTTGAATTTTCTGCCCATTCTAGCATTTTCTTACTAGCAACGTTCACACCGTCAGCTACACCTTTTAAGAATGGTGTTAATGATTTCATAGCACTTTCAACTGTATTTAAAGCATTAGCCATAGATTCAAATATTGCATTAGCATTTTGTTTAACTATATCTTGCCATGTATTTTTAACTGATTCTAAGGCAGTTTGATATTTTTTAGTAGCTGAACTAGCCTCAATCGTTCCATCTTCTAACATTTTGATTGCTGTTATTGCCATTCCTGCATATGCAACAAACCCACCAAAAGCAATGGCTCCTGCTCCTGCAAATGCTACTACAC
>NZ_JBICNX010000371.1:0-448 GCF_043107035.1 Staphylococcus sp. 231237_7MaSpsaltlick | reverse complement strand
ACTATCCATCCAATACGAAGTGCAGGAGCAACAGATTTTGAAAAACTACTAATATGAATTATATTGCCATTTTTATCTAGAGACTTCATAGATGGTATAGGACTTGTTGTGAAATATAAATCTCTATATATGTCATCTTCTATCACAGGTATATTATGAATTTGGCAGTATTTTATTATATCTTTTTGGGTTTCTATCGGCAAATACGCTCCGGTTGGATTATTAAACGTAGGTTCAATATAAAGTGCACCCTCAGTTGTAAATGAATAGTTTTCGATAATATTTTTAAAATCATATAAATTATTATATGGAATCCTTACTTTTTTCATATTGAAACTATCAAATACATGCGTCGACTCAATATAAGACGGTGTATTAAAAAATATTGTAGCGTTTTGGCTTAGAAATCCTGTTGTTAATAATTGAATGGCATGTAGTGCTCCAGAGG
>NZ_JBICNX010000370.1:0-448 GCF_043107035.1 Staphylococcus sp. 231237_7MaSpsaltlick | reverse complement strand
CTCAGGTCTTAATGCGATGATTGATGGTATCAATACATTGTCTGATAAGATCATGAACAAAAAACTTATCAAGAAAAAGATTCCTAAGTTGTCTACTGGTACTGGAGCTAACCCGCTTGTCAAAACAGATAGTCAAGGAAGATTGACACGATCAACTAAAGCAGTAGTAAATGATAAAGGTATCGGTAATGCACGTGGTCCAGGTGGTCACAAAGAACTTATTCGTCGTAGAAATGGTCGTATTCAACAACTAGCTGGTAGTAATCGTCGCGTTACATTGCGTAAAGGTGATACGGTTTATAACGGTGCCCAATCTAAAATGTTGAGACCACACTTATCTACCGGTACTGGTGGCATGTTTGATATTCTCGGCGGTGGTAAAAAACCTAAGAAAGAAAAACATGAAAAACATAATGACGTAGTTACGAGTGCAAAAGATAAATTAGGC
>NZ_JBICNX010000036.1:0-29630 GCF_043107035.1 Staphylococcus sp. 231237_7MaSpsaltlick | reverse complement strand
TAAAGCAACAAAAGAGGCTGAAAAAGCACCTTATCCATCGCCAGAAGAGACATATACACATGTTTATGAAGAAGGGAGCTTAAATAATGGCTAAATTATCATATCTAGAAGCGATTCATCAAGGTTTAGATCAAGCGATGGAAAGAGATAAAGATGTATTTGTATTAGGAGAAGATGTCGGTAAAAAAGGTGGCGTTTTCGGAGTCACTTTAGGCTTACAAGCAAAGTATGGCGAAGCACGTGTGCTTGATACACCTTTAGCTGAATCAAATATAGTAGGTACAAGTATTGGTGCATCAATGCTTGGAAAACGACCAGTTGCTGAAATTCAATTTGCCGAATATATTTTACCAGCAACGAATCAAATTATGAGTGAAGCTGCTAAAATGCGTTATCGCTCAAATAACGACTTCCATTGTCCTATCACGATACGTTCACCATTTGGCGGTGGCATTCACGGTGCATTATATCACTCTCAAAGTGTTGAATCTATATTTGCTTCTACACCAGGTTTAACAGTTGTTATACCTTCAACACCATATGATGCAAAAGGATTATTATTAGCTTCTATTGAAAGCAATGATCCAGTACTTTACTTTGAACATAAAAAAGCTTATCGACTATTAAAAGAAGAAGTACCAGAATCATATTACACCGTGCCTATCGGTAAGGCAGATGTTAAACGTCATGGTGACGATATTACAGTGTTCACTTATGGTTTATGTGTAAACTATTGTATCCAAGCAGCTGATATGTTAGAAGAAGAAGGAATTAATGTAGAAGTTGTTGATTTGCGTACAGTTTACCCATTAGATAAAAAAACAATTATTGAACGCGCAAAACTAACTGGTAAAATTTTATTAGTTACAGAGGATAATTTAGAAGGTAGTGTAATTTCAGAAGTTGCTGCGATTATTTCAGAAAATTGCTTATTTGATTTAGACGCACCGATTATGCGACTTGCTGGTCCAGATGTACCTTCAATGCCATTCGCACCAACACTCGAAGATGAGTTTATGATTAATCCAGATAAAATAAAAACAAAAATGCGTGAACTTGCAGAATTTTAAGGAGGCACAATCATGGAAATAAAAATGCCTAAACTGGGTGAAAGTGTACATGAAGGAACAATTGAACAATGGCTTGTTTCTGTAGGTGATACTGTAGAAGAATATGATCCACTTTGTGAAGTCATAACTGATAAAGTTACAGCAGAGGTACCATCTTCTTATTCCGGAACAATTAAAGAAATCTTAGTAGAAGAAGGCACGACAGTTCAAGTAGATG
The DNA here is from genome assembly GCF_043107035.1 of Staphylococcus sp. 231237_7MaSpsaltlick. Classification (NCBI taxonomy): domain Bacteria; kingdom Bacillati; phylum Bacillota; class Bacilli; order Caryophanales; family Staphylococcaceae; genus Staphylococcus; species Staphylococcus sp. 231237_7MaSpsaltlick. Next base: position 28,343 of record NZ_JBICNX010000036.1, on the reverse strand, counting down.
AAACAATTTGTATATTAACAACTGATGATGACTCCGAAGATACATCAGTAGACACGACAGCTACAGAAACTGTCCCTGACTCTAGTTCATCTACAGAATCAGAAACACCCGTTAATAGACAAGAACATCAAGAAAGAGATACTTCGAATGAAGAACAACCGAAAAATAACGGGCGTTATTCACCAGTTGTCTTTAAACTTGCTTCGGAAAATCAAATCGATTTATCACAAGTTGTCGGTACAGGTTTCGAAGGTCGAGTGACTAAAAAGGATATTCAAAAAGCAATTAAAGAAGGTGTAGGTAATAAACAAGAAACAGTAATTGCACCTAAAGATTCGCCAAAAGTCATTCAACAGGCAAAATACAATGAACCTTCACCAGGTTCTTCAATTCCTGTGAACGGCGTAAGGAAACAAATTGCTCAAAATATGGTCAACAGTGTCAATGAAATTCCTCATGCATGGATGATGGTTGAAGCAGACGCTACCAATTTAGTGAAAACTAGAAACTATCATAAGAACAGTTTTAAAGAGAGTGAAGGATATAACCTGACATTCTTTGCATTTTTTGTGAAAGCTGTTGCCGAAGGGCTTAAAGCTTATCCGTTATTAAATAGTAGCTGGCAAGATTCTGAAATTATAATGCATAAAGATATTAATATTTCAATTGCTGTGGCAGATGAAGATAAATTATATGTTCCAGTAATTAAAAATGCAGATGAAAAATCAATCAAAGGTATAGCCAGAGAAATAAACGACTTAGCTCAAAGAGCCAGAAATAAAAAATTACGTTCTGAAGATATGCAAGGTGGCACATTTACAGTAAACAATACAGGTACATTCGGTTCAGTTTCATCTATGGGTATTATTAATCATCCTCAAGCTGCAATTTTACAAATCGAATCTGTTATTAAAAAGCCTGTTGTTATTGATGATATGATTGCAATACGAAATATGGTTAACCTTTGTATCTCAATAGACCACCGTATTTTAGACGGATTACAAGCTGGTAGATTTATGAACTTTGTTAAATCACGTATAGAGCAATATTCTATTGAGCATACTAGTATTTACTAGAGTGTATGTAATATGAGTGCTATACACTTAAAGTAGTAAAGTATATTCATGATTAATAAATACACATTAAACAAAAACACTTTCGATAAATTTTCGAAAGTGTTTTTGTTATTTATAAAATTGAGTCCATTAAATAATTAATTGCAATTTTTAGTGATGTGAAATTAAGTAACACAAAATTTTCGATATCAAGTTATTTCAATTGCGAAGATTATAGCAAAATTCACTAAAGTTATAAAATATTCAATTTTTAAAATACTATAAACACAGCTGTTGAAGTATAATAGATATATATGTAGAATAAAAGTACTTAATTTGAAATGAAAGGTGACGTTAAAAATGGATTTAAATTTTGATTTATATATGACAGATGTTGTTAATCAAGCAAGAAATGAAATTGAGGCAGCAGGTTATGAACAATTAACAACTGCTGAAGAGGTAGATAGTGTACTACAACAAGATGGTACAACATTAGTAATGGTGAACTCAGTGTGTGGATGTGCAGGTGGCATTGCTAGACCAGCAGCAGCACATGCACTACATTATGATAATTTACCTGATCGCTTGGTTACAGTATTTGCAGGTCAAGATAAAGAAGCTACACAACAAGCGAGAGATTATTTTGAAGGTTATGCTCCATCAAGTCCTTCATTCGCACTTATTAAAGATGGCAAAATCACTAAAATGGTAGAACGTCATCAAATTGAAGGTCATGAAGTAATGGACGTAATCAACCAATTACAATCTTTATTCGATACTTATTGCGAAGAGAAATAGAGGAATATTCATGTCACGTTTAAATCCATATCGAATCGGATTTAGAACGATTAAGACAGCGATTGGGATGGCACTTGGTATAATAATAGCTAAACTAATTGGGCTTGATAATTTTGCTTCAAGTGCTATATTAGTAGTCTTATGTATTAAACATACGAAGGTTCATTCGCTTCAAGCAATCGTGTCCCGTTTTGTATCTTGTTTTATGATTCTAATTCTTGGTTCAGTCATATTTAGTTTGTTAGGACAAAATGCAGTAGTATTAGGTTTAATTGTATTATTATTTATTCCATTGACTGTGGTATTTAAAGTCCAAGAGGGTGTTGTGACAAGTTGTGTCATTTTATTACATGTTTTTAATGCCAAAACAATTGATGTGCATTTATTTGTTAACGAAATTCTGTTACTTATTGTAGGTTTAGGAATTGCCTTCTTAATGAATTTAATCATGCCAAGTCTGGATGGTACGTTAAAGCATTTCAAAAAGCAAATCGAAGATCAATACACTCAAATTTTTGAAACATTTAGTGAAAAGTGTAAAGTACCTAATCAAACATTAAATATCCCGTTTGATGATTTACAATTAACGATACAAAAAGCAAAATCAATCGCCTTTAGAGACGTCAAAAATCATTTTGTCAGAAATGAAAATTCCTACTATCACTATTTCGATATGCGAGAAGAACAATTAGATTTAATGCGTAGAATTGCATTAATGATTGAAAGTATTGAAATGAAAGATTGCTTACTGGATCAATTATCACAACTCTTAGCTGAAGTTGCGCACAATGTAAATAGTAATGATTATACGGCATTACGTTTACATTCACTTTATGAGATTAGGATAGAGTTAAATCAGTTGGATTTACCTACATCTAGAGAAATGTTTAGAACGCGCGCTAGTTTATTACAATTATTAAATGAATTAGAGGAATACTTAGTTGTAAAATCGCAGTTTGGTTCGTTAAAATACCACAATGGTACGAACACTGTCACTAACTAAATAATTAAATTTCATAACTATAAATAAATTACAAATTATTATTGTTACATTAAAAAGCCTCCACAAAAGCGATCTCTATGAATAAATACGCTTATGGAGGCTTTTTATCGTGCTGATTTTTGTATAACTGCGAACTTGTTATCTTTAAAATTTATGATTTGATATATTACTTTATGATTTATCATCAAAAATGAAGAAAACAAAAACCATAAATAGCACAGTTTATAAAGGCTGCATTATTTATGGCTTTAATAATAAAAAATATATAAAACAGATAACGCTAATGATTAATTTACTAATGGTACGACACTAGTTAATATTAATGCAAGCACAACAGCAATTAGCATCACAATAATAATAACTCTTAACACTTTATTGTTACTCACTATAATTCCTCCAAATATATTGTATTAACTCATATTTTATCCAAATATACGAAATTCTACAATACTTAACAACTATATTATATGCAATTTTCAAAAGCGAAAATGATACAAACAATCATATTTGTTTTGAAAACCGAAATAATTCGTTACACTTAACTATATAAATTATTAACATACATAAAAAATGTATTAAATGACAGGTAGGGGATATTTATGGTTAACGAACAAAGATTATTAGATACATTTTTAGAACTTGTTCAGACTAATTCTGAAAGTGGTAATGAAGGGCATATTCAAGCTCAATTAAAAGGTAAGTTTGAAGCACTAGGTTTATCAGTCGTTGAAGATCAAGCGAGTCAAAATCAAAACTTAGGCGCAAATAATCTGATTTGTACACTACCAAGCACAATCGACGATAAAGAAATTGATAAGGTGTACTTTACAAGTCATATGGATACTGTAGTCCCAGGTATAGACATTAAACCTCAAATAAAAGATGATGGCTATATCTATTCAGATGGTACTACGATTCTTGGAGCAGATGATAAAGCAGGATTAGCTGCAATTTTAGAAGCACTAGCTGTTATTCATGAAAATAAGCTACCTCATGGACAACTTCAATTTGTAATCACTGTGGGAGAGGAAATTGGATTAGAAGGAGCAAAAGCATTGCCTGCAGATTTATTACATTCAAATTTTGGATACGCAGTGGATGCCAGTGCACCTGTTGGAACTACAGTTGTAGGTGCTCCAACACAAATGAAATTTGATGCGACGATTTATGGAAAAACTGCGCATGCTAGTGTACCTGACAAAGGAATAAGTGCAATTAACATTGCTGCTAAGGCAGTAAGTGACATGAAATTAGGTAGAATAGATGAAGTAACAACAGCTAATATTGGTCGATTTGAAGGTGGCTCTGCTACAAATATTGTTGCCGATAAAGTTACATTAAAAGCAGAGGCACGTTCTCATTCAGATGAACGCATCGAACAACAAATTGAGCATATGAAATCAGTAGTTGAAAATACCGTTAAACGATATGGTACAAATGCTGATATAGAGATTACAAAAAGTTATCCAGGATTTAAAGTAGCTGAAGATGCTAAAGTAACAGAGATTGCTAAAGAAAGTGCAATTCAATTAGGATTAGCTGCAGATACAATCATTGCAGGCGGTGGCTCTGACGGGAATATTATTAATGGTTTAGGTATACCTACTGTGATATTAGGCGTTGGATATGAAAATATACACACAACATCAGAACGTATGCCAATAACTTCATTAAATCAATTGAGTCAGCAAATATTAAAAATTATAGAAATAGTTACAAATAACAAATAAATCTGAAAACTGATTTAGTGATTATTATATATGCTTTATGATACAATGAACTAGAAAACTTTGTAAAAGAGAGGTAAGTAAAATGGCACAACAAATTGGTGTAGTAGGTTTAGCAGTAATGGGTAAGAACCTTGCTTGGAATATTGAATCTCGTGGTTATAATGTTGCAGTATATAACCGTTCTTCTGAAAAGACAGACGAGATGGTTAAAGAATCTGAAGGCAAGAACATTCACCCAACATATTCAATTGAAGAATTTGTAAATTCATTAGAAAAACCCCGTAAAATTTTATTAATGGTTAAAGCTGGTCCTGCAACTGACAAGACAATCGACAGTTTATTACCATTATTAGATAATGATGATATCTTAATCGATGGTGGTAACACAAATTATCAAGATACTATCCGTCGTAATACAGCACTGGCAGAAAGTGGCGTAAACTTTATCGGAATGGGCGTATCTGGTGGAGAAGTCGGTGCCTTAACTGGACCTTCATTAATGCCAGGCGGTCAAAAGGAAGCATTTGATAAGGTAAGCGATATTTTAGAAGCAATTTCAGCAAAAGCCAAAGATGGTGCTTCATGTGTTGCATACATTGGACCAAACGGTGCAGGTCATTATGTAAAAATGGTACATAATGGTATCGAATATGCAGATATGCAATTAATCGCTGAAAGTTACGCTATGATGAAAGATTTACTTGGTATGTCACACGAAGAAATCGCTAAAACATTTAAAGATTGGAATGCTGGCGAACTTTCTAGTTATTTAATAGAAATTACTGGTGACATCTTTGGTAAATTAGATGATAAAGGTGACGGTCCTCTTGTTGAAAAGATTTTAGATACTGCTGGCCAAAAAGGTACAGGTAAATGGACTTCAATTAACGCTTTAGAATTAGGTATTCCATTAACAATTATTACGGAATCTGTATTTGCTCGCTTCATTTCTTCAATTAAAGAAGAACGTGTTATTGCATCTAAACAATTGAATGGTCCAGCTTCTCAATTTGATGGTGACAAAGAAGAATTCTTAGAAAAAATCCGTAAAGCTTTATATATGAGTAAGATTTGTTCATATGCACAAGGGTTTGCACAAATGAGAAAAGCAAGTGATGATAATGAATGGAACCTTAAATTAGGCGACTTAGCTATGATTTGGAGAGAAGGTTGTATCATCCGTGCACAATTCTTACAAAAAATTAAAGATGCTTATGATAATGATGAATCATTACGTAACTTATTATTAGATCCATACTTCAAGGATATTGTTACAAATTATCAATCAGCATTACGTGACGTAGTTGCTACAGGTGTACAAAATGGTGTACCAACACCTGGTTTCTCAGCTAGTATTAACTATTATGATAGTTACCGCTCTGAAGATTTACCAGCAAATTTAATCCAAGCACAACGTGACTACTTCGGTGCGCACACTTACGAACGTAAAGACATTGAAGGTGTGTTCCATACACAATGGATTGAAGAATAAGCACTTTATTAATTTAATATACTGCGATATTATTATAGAACATAATAAAGTAATTGAATAATTGTATTCATTAATAACTTTGCGATATGAATAAATAAACGCCAATTCCTATTTAAAGCTAGTAGGGATTGGCGTTTTAATTATTTTAAATGGAAATAATCACTTAACAATATACAAAATAGTTATAAAATATCATGTCAATGCGCAAACGTTTGCACAAATCTTTTGACTTTGTTCACATAAATACAATAAAATAAAATTATACATGTAAGCGTTTTAATCAGGAATAGGAGTGTTGTGATGGCAACAATCAAAGATGTGGCTATAATGGCTAATGTTTCACCTTCAACAGTATCTAGGGTTATCAAAGGTAATACTCGTATAAGTAAGGAAACCACTCAAAAGGTGCATGATTGTATGAGAGCATTAAATTATGTTCCTAATCAAATGGCACGCTCTTTAGTTACAAAGCGTTCTAAAACCATTGGTATTATACAAAAAAGTGGTGGTGATTCAATTAAACAGAACCCATTTTTACTCGATGTACTAACCGGTATACATCGTTATAGTGATAATCACGCTTATTTAACAATAGTGACTACAAGTACAACTGAGCAGGAATTAATGATAGAAGTCCAGCGTTTAATACAGTCACAATATATTGAAGGCTTTATCATATTATATTCAAGAAAAAATGATGTAATTGAACAATTATTAATTGATAAACAATGTCCTTATGTAATAGTAGGTAAGCCATTAACAAGTGAAAAAACTTTATATGTCGATAATGATAATATTGCTGCAGCTGAAGATTTAACACAGTATTTGGTTAATAAAGGACATGAGAAGATTTTACTTTTAACTGAACAAAGTGATTATGAGGTCTTTAAGGATCGTATAAAAGGGTATCGTCAGGTTATGTTTCATGAACATTTAACACCTCATGTTCATAAAATAGACTTGGATCGAACTGCAATTAAATTAAGTTTAATCGAACTTTTTAAAATGCATGAATTCACTGCAATCATTACTACTGATACTATGCTCAATATGATGATTATTAGTGTTTTATATGAATTAAATATACGTATACCAGAAGATATTAAAACAGCAACATTTAACGATTCATTTCTAAATGCCTATGCATCTCCGCCACAAACAGCGGTTGACGTCCTCCCAGAACAATTAGGGCAAACAGCGGTACGGCTGTTAACGAACAAGCTAGAAAACGTTAATCGTTATCAATGTCAAAATATAATACCTACACGAATTGTACAACGTTATTCAACAAACTAATAAAAGGAGAATGTAAATGATGAAAAATTGGTGGAAAGAAGCAGTAGCTTATCAAGTATATCCAAGAAGCTTTAACGATTCAAATAATGATGGAATTGGGGATTTACAAGGTTTAATTGCCAAGTTAGATTATTTACAAAATTTAGGCATCGATGTTATTTGGCTAAGTCCAATGTATAAATCTCCAAATGATGATAATGGTTATGATATCAGTGATTATCATGAAATTATGGACGAATTTGGAACAATGGCAGATTTTGATGAATTACTCGCAGCCATACATCAACGTGGTATGAAATTAATCTTAGATTTGGTTGTAAATCACACTTCTGATGAACATCCGTGGTTTATTGAATCTAAATCTAGCATAGATAATCCTAAAAGGGATTGGTATATATGGAAAGATGGTAAACCAGATGGTACAGAACCAAATAACTGGGAAAGTATCTTTAATGGTTCAACTTGGGAATATGATGACTCAACACAGCAATACTATTTTCACCTGTTTAGTAAAAAGCAACCTGATTTAAATTGGGAAAATAAAGAAGTACGCGATGCAGTATTTAAAATGATGAACTGGTGGTTTGATAAAGGCATAGATGGATTTAGAGTAGATGCCATCACACACATCAAGAAATCATTTGAAGCAGGTGATTTAACAGTACCCGCTGGTAAAACGTATGCACCAGCTTTTGACGTTGATATGAATCAACCAGGTATACAATCGTGGTTACAAGAAATGAAAGAACAGTCTTTAGATAAATACGATATCATGACTGTTGGAGAAGCAAATGGTGTAGATCCAGATAATGCTGAACAATGGGTAGGAGAATCAGAAGGTAAATTTAATATGATTTTTCAATTTGAGCATTTAGGATTATGGAATACTGGCGATGTACAGTTTGATGTTTCTTCCTATAAGCAAGTACTATCGAATTGGCAGTACAAATTAGAAAATGTAGGTTGGAATGCTTTATTTATTGAAAATCACGATCAACCTCGACGTGTTTCCACTTGGGGAGATGATCAACAATATTGGTATGAATCGGCAACAAGTCATGCAGTTGTATATTTTTTACAGCAAGGGACGCCTTTTATTTACCAAGGACAAGAAATCGGTATGACCAATTATCCTTTTGAATCAATAGAAACATTTAACGATGTAGCTGTAGTAAATGAATATAATATTGTTAAATCACAAGGTGGTAACGTAGAAGCGCTACTACATAAACATAAAATGGAAAACAGAGACAACTCTAGAACACCGATGCAATGGGATGATTCTACCAATGCAGGCTTTTCTGAACATAAACCATGGTTTCCAGTCAATCCAAACTATACAACTATAAATGTTGCACAACAACAGCAAGATAAAGATTCCATATTAAATTTTTATAAGCAACTCATTCAATTAAAAAAATCTGATGAATTATTCACATATGGCCAGTTTAAACTGGTTGATGAAGATAACCCTGATGTGTTTGCTTATTCAAGAACTTATAATAATAAAAAAGTTATTGTCATTGGTAACTTAACTGATCAAACAACTTCTGTGACTCTAACGACTGATGTTACTGAATGGAAAGTGTTATTGCATAATTATAAAGAACACAGCCTTAATTTTGCTCAGTTAAGACCCTACGAAGCATGTGTAATTGAAGTAAAATAATAAAGCAACAATATTTGTAGTTGAAACACAATACTAAAAATGCAGGCTAGACACAATAAATATGTCTTTGCCTGCATTTTATTTACGTATTCATACACATCACTAACCAAGGGCATAAATTTATCAGTTTGTTTAGACTAACAGTTTAGAGTATTGTAAAGCAGTGGAAATAAATTAACAAATGATATAGCTATAATTTTGATTTGATTTTTAATTTTAACAATAAGAATGTTTTAATACGCTATAACAAAGTTAATAAAATTCATTATCTTGATCTACTGGCATCCACAATTGAACCTTCGTAAATGGGTCATCAAAAGAAATATCAAAAGGATACACTTCAACATACAAACTATTAAATTCATATGGTAGTGACATTTGCATTGTTGTTTCAATATAATGCCATGCCTCATTTACCACGTAATCAATTTCACCTTGTAAGTTAAAGGTCGCATATTGACGTGATGGCAAAAACCGACTTTCCAAATGCGCTGGATATCGTTCACTAGGAACACCTACAAAAATTTCCATACCATAATCTAATGGACAGTTCACGACATAAAGTTCATGTGGCCCAACATCATTATATCTTTGTAATTCTTTAATGTGGCCTTCTACTAGTAAATCTTCTAAAAAATCAGGTACTTTATATGGATTTTCAAGCTCATTTGCCGGAATAAATTTAGCATAACCCACCAAGGATAGTTCTGGTGTATGCTCTAATCTATACGGATATGGCGCTTTATCAGTCGTTGTTAATTTAATATACAATCTCGGAACTAATTTTAATTCCTCACGCTTTGTATTCACTTGAATAGGGGATATACCGTGAAAGTCACTAAAATCATTAGCAAAAGCATTTGTATCGGTATAATGATATTTTTTGGCAATATCGACTAACCGAGCAGAACCATTTAGTAACTCTTTGGCTGCTACGGTCATTTTTCTCGCTTTTGAATATTCACTTGGCGACTGTCCTACAATCATCTTAAATGATTGATCTAGATGATATGGTGAAAGACCAACGTAATCACTAAGTTCTTGCAAATGAAAAGGCTCTAGCAAATGATCTTCAATATAAACAATTGCCTGTTGTATTTGCTTGATAACGTCCAAAAACTTTCACTCCTAATTCCCAATTAACTATTTGCACTTTCTTAAATCATTTGTTTATTCTTTTTAAATAAAACACATGTACTTTAATACTTATATTTTACATCATTATTTGTATACTTACATCTTAAAAATTTTAAATAGGGTAAAATGTAAATTAAAAGGACAGTTTATATAAACTTTCTCAATAGACTAAATCATAACACATTATATATTGAATAAAAAAGCAACAACCTATATGAAATTTTACATTAGCATAATAGTTCCTAAAGCATATCCACGAATTTATGTAATATAAAAAAGCAGTTCAAACTTAAATAAATTTGAACTACTTTTATTAACTCTATATCAATCCATTAATGGATATCGTCCCACCAATGGAAACCGTCTCTACTTAACAATAAATCACTTTCTAAAGGACCATTTGAACCAGATTTATAGTTAGGGAATTCCGGTTCATTTTGATTCCATTCTTCCTGAATTGCATCAACAAATTTCCATGTTGATTTTAATTCTTCCCAATGTGTGAAGTTTGTCGCATCACCATTTAAACAGTCGAACAATAAGTTTTCATAAGCATCAACTGTATTCATTTTATCTTGTGCACTCATTGCATATGATAATTGTACTGGTTCTGTTTCAATGCCTTGAACGTTTTTCTTAGCATTAAGATGTAGTGATACGCCTTCATTTGGTTGAATATTAATTACAAGTAAATTTGAGTCTAATTTTTTCTCAGTTTCATAGTAAAGATTCATTGGTACTTCTTTAAATTCTACTACGACTTGAATTGTTTTACTCTTCATACGTTTACCTGTTCTAATATAGAATGGAACTCCTGCCCATCTGAAATTATCAATCGTTAATTTACCAGATACGAAAGTAGGTGTTGTAGAATCACTAGCAACGCGGTCTTCGTCACGATAACGTTTAACATTTTGACCTTCAATTACACCTTCATCATATTGTCCACGGACAAAGTTATGGCGTACTTCCTCAGCTTCTAATTTACGTAATGATTTAAGTGCTTTGACTTTCTCTGCTCTAATATCAGCACTATTTAAACTGATCGGTGCCTCCATTGCAAGTAGCGCTACCATTTGTAGCATATGGTTTTGTACCATATCTTTGAGTGCACCACTAGATTCATAGTAGCCACCTCTATCTTCTACACCTAATACTTCAGAAGAGGTAACCTGTATATTTGAAATATACTTATTATTCCATAATGGTTCAAACATAGCGTTAGCAAATCTTAATACTTCTATATTTTGCACCATATCTTTACCTAAATAGTGGTCAATTCGATAAATCTCTTCTTCTTTAAATGAACGTCGTAATTGTTCATTTAGTTTTTCAGCTGACTCTAAGTCTGTACCAAATGGCTTTTCAATTACTAAGCGTTTAAATCCTGAAGTGTCAGTCAAGCCTGAAGATTTTAAGTAATCAGAAATTACACCAAAGAAATTTGGTGCCATTGCAAGATAGAAGAGTCTGTTACCTTGTAAATTAAACTCATTATCCAAGTTATTACTTACTTCTAATAATGATTGGTAACTCGCTTCGTCACTTACATCGTGTTTATGATAAAAAACATGTTCCATAAACTTATCAAGATGTTTTGTATCTTTAACGTGTTCTTGAATTGACGATTTCACTTGACTACGGAAATCATCATTCGTTAATTCTCTTCTTCCAATTCCAATTATAGCAATTTGTTCATTTAAGTTATCTTGTTGGTACAAATGGAATAATGATGGAAATAATTTTCTGTGACTAAGATCACCAGTTGCTCCAAAGATAGTTATTAAGCATGGAATGTCTTTATTTCTAGTATTCAAGTTCAAAACCTCAATTCTTTTTATAAATCTGATTTCATTATAGAACAATAATTAACAATGTTCATACATTTTTGCTTAAAAGCATTCAAAAATTATTATATTTTTTTATCTTTTCTATGATAAAATGTGAACAAGAAGAGGAGGCATATGCATGGAAATAACATTTTTCGGCACAAGTGCAGGTCTACCAACGAAAGAAAGAAATACTCAAGCCATTGCACTAAATCTAGAACCATATTCAAATAATATTTGGCTATTTGATGTAGGTGAAGCTACACAACATCAAATACTTCACCATTCAATTAAATTAGGTAAGGTAGATCATATCTTTATAACGCATATGCATGGTGACCATATTTTCGGATTGCCTGGATTGCTATCCAGTCGTTCATTCCAAGGCGGAGAAGGACTACCACTTACTGTCGTAGGTCCAAAAGGAATTAAAGAATTTGTAGAGACGACATTACGATTATCAGAATCCAGATTAAACTATCCGATCACTTACATAGAAATTGAAAATCATCTTTCATACCAGCATAATGGATTCAATGTTGAAGCACATTTATTAAATCATGGTATTACTTCTTTTGGCTATAGAGTAGAAGCACCATCTACACAAGGGAAAATTGACGTTCAAGCCTTGAAATCAATTGGATTAGAACCAGGTCCAAAATATCAAGAAGTAAAAAATAATGAGACGTTTGAATATAATGGAAAGATTTATGATTCTAGTCAATTTAAAGGTGATGAAAAACAAGGACCTGTAGCTGCCATATTTGGAGATACAATGCCATGTAACAACGAGTTACTTATAGCACGTAATGCAAATGTTATGGTTCACGAAAGTACTTATATAGAAGGGGATAAAAATTTAGCCAATAATTATCATCATAGCCATATTGATGATGTCTTTGATTTAATTAAAGAGGCAAATGTGGAGTATAGTTTGATCACGCATATAAGTAATAGATACACACAAGAAGAAGTTGAATCAATTAGTGAATTATTAAAGACAAAAAGTGATACGCCACCATTTAAATTTGTTAAAGACTTCGATACTTGGTCATTCTAATTCACAATAAGAATAATTGATTCAATCGTTATAGCATATTTATCAAAACAAATATAATGCTTTACAGTAAGGTTAACTTAAGTAAAACAGACCCTAACTAGTTAAAAATAATAGTTAAGGTCTGTTTTTTTGACTATAGGAAATTAAATGTCTCGGCGATCTTTAACTATCTATAGTACATTTCTGAAATGATTCGATATATACAGAATTGCTTTACAAGGATAATTTACTCGTCCAATTAACATTGATACATATGATGTGTCATTACTCAATGTGTTTTATTTATTATCGGCGAAGCACTAGACTAGACAGGGTAGTATAAAAGGCAAAGTCACGGTTCACCGCATTACCCTAGGTAAACACACTAGAAATATATATAGCTTCAATAATGAAATTGATTACAATTGTAACAAGCTTTAAATACGACATCAAAAGTTTCATTTTTATAATGGTCATCACATATCAATACAAAATTATTGAATGAAAACAACCAACCAAAAAGTTTTCACTTTCGAGTTGGCTGTTATTAAGGAATATATCCCGGTAGAATTATTTTTTTAAAATCAATATTAAAATCGATTACTTAAAGATAAAGCAAATAAATAATAACTTGCTAACTTATCGATAGAATTGATGTAAGGATTAATCATCATCTTGATTTGATAGTTCTACACTTCTATCAACGGCAGCTCTTAAACAATCCTCAAATACACTTTCTAAGTCGTATTTAGATAACGCATTTAAACCTGCCTGTGTTGTACCACCTTTTGAAGTTATATTTTTTCGTAATTGTTCCATACTTAAATCAGAACGTTCAATCATTTTACTTGTCCCAATAATTAAGTTTCGAATAGATTCTTCGACTTGTGATTTCTCTAATCCAAGTCTAGTACCAGCTGTCACATATTGTTCAAATACATGGTATAAAAAGGCCGGTCCACTACCAGTAATCGCTGTTACTTGATGTAGATTATCTTCAGAAACTTCAATTGCTGAACCAAATGAGTTAATTAAATCATCAACTTCAGTTTTAGATTTTGGATCAAAATTATTTGAAAAACTGATACCTGTCACAGAATGACCTACATGTGCGTTCGTGTTTGGCATGATTCGAGCAACAGGGTTTTCTGTATTAAGTTGTTCTCTAATATAACTAATTGGTAAACCTGCCATAATTGAAATAAATTTATTACTATCAGTAACGTATGGTTTAATTCGTTCTGCTAAATTATCAAAATCATATGGCTTTGTTCCTAAGAAAACATAATCCGCTTCCTTTAACAATGCTGCGTCATCATAACTATAATTGACACCTAATTCATCAGCATATGATTTCAGAGCATCCTCATTTGATCGATTTGTTAAATAAATATCGTTTGAGTCTATTACTTTTGAGTTAACGATTCCTGTAAAAATTGCATGAGCCATATTACCGGCACCATAAAATACAAGTTTCATGTAAAATTCCCACTTCCTCTTTGTTTTATGTAATCATATTAACATAGTTTAGAATTATGGCTAATCATTTAATTATAATAATGACAGAAAATATTATAATCATTTATACTATTTATAAAGACAAAAACAGGTAGGGATAAACGATGCAAGGGAAACATTTTATATTAACAGGAAGTACAAGCGGCTTAGGTAAAGCATTATTAAAAAAGTTATTAGCTAATGATATCAATGTAACTGTACTGGTTAGAAATCCTCAAAAATTAAATCAGTTTGTCGCTCAATATCATACAGATCGATTATCAGTCTGAGAAAGAAATTTATCATATTACGCAAAGTCTTCAACAACAAAAGATTGATGGTTTAATTTATTGTTCTGGACTAGGTTATTTCAAATCAATTGAAGCACATCGAACAGAAGAAATGCTTGAGACATATCAGCTTAATATTATAAGTTTCAACATTTTGTTAGAAGTAATTAGACCATTTTTCAATAAATATCCAATCATCGTAGGCATAGGTAGTCAAGCTGCTTTTGTTACACAAGCTAATGCAGCACATTATGGTGCATCAAAAGCAGCATTTTATCAAACATTAAATGCCATTCGATTAGAACATCCCAATTACCATGTTTTAACGGTAAATACTGGACCAATCAATACACCATTTCACCAAAAAGCGGATCCTTCACTAAATTATGCGAAACGTTACAACAAAATCATGATAAATCCCGATAAACTAGCTGATCGCATATTTAAAGATATGAAGTCAAAACGACAAGAAATCAATCAACCGCTGTGGATGTCATTTATGCTTAAACTGTACCAGCTTACACCAAGATTCATAGAAAAGCATTTTTCACGTTTTTTTAAAAATAAAATATAACAATAATGTTTATTAAACATAACAAAAAAAGAGTTTATGCGTAGAAACTTATGCTGGATCGAACACAGTTATAAGTACATGACATAAACTCTTTTTTCTGTTTAATTAAGGTGTTGCGTGTATTCTAAATTTTTCACTCTACCTCGTGCAGCTTTTAAAGTTTCAAAGCCAATATCTTTCGCTAAATTATAATTTTTAATATTTTCGTCTAATTGTTCTATACTACTTGCACCAACAATAATTGAACCAAGTGACTGTTGTGAGGTCAAGTAATTAAAAGTTAAGGCAGTTAAATTACTTTCAATTTCTTTAATTGATGCAATTGTTTCGCCTAACTCTTGATAATTGTAATCAAAAATACCTTCAGCAAATTTCTTGTCTAATGCATTGTTACTATTAGCAGTCAATAGACCTTTGAAAACAGGGCCTCTAGCAAGTACCTTTACATTTTTGGCATGTATTGCATCAAGCAAAGATTCAACTCTATTATCAATTAAATTAAATTGATTCATAATCGTTTCTATATTACTGTGTTCCAAATAATAATTAATTACATTAGGTCTAATAGAAGAAATACCATAGGCACGAACTAGACCTTCTGATTTTAATTCTTCGAATGCACTAATCGTTTCATCTAGTGGATCATCAATAGTACCTCCATGCAATTGATAAAGATCTAGGCGGTCTAAACCTAATGATTTTAAAGATGATTTAATAGCATGCTTAATGTGTTTTTTAGATGGATCCCAAAATGTTGAACCATCCTCTTTTAAATGATTACCTACTTTTGTTCCGATAACAATATCATCACGTTGTTGGTATTTTTTTAATGCTTTGCCAACGATTTGTTCATTTATACCTTTGTCATACATATCCGCAGTATCAAAATATGTAATACCATGTTCAATAGCTCTATCGATTATAGGTTCTGCCGTTTTATAATCTGTACCTAAACTCATACATCCTAGTCCTACTTCTGAAATTTCTAAACCACTTTTTAAGACATTTTTTTGCATGTTATTGCTCCTTTCGATACACTAAATCATAGAATATGGCGTGTTTATCAATTATATGCAAGTATATTGATATTACTATTTATTGCTTTAGCTTGTTTGTTAATGCAATTGTATAGTGGTTATTCACAATTCAAATACAATTAACCGTACGAGCTACCGACTATATCTTAACAGGTAGATACTTAAAATAAAAGGAACGTGATTATAATGGAATTTTACGAGAGAACTATAGCGAAGGAACATATATATAACGGAAAAATCATTGATTTGGAAGTACATGATGTAGAACTCCCAGATGGTCAAACATCAAAAAGAGAATTAGTTTTTCATAATGGTGCAGTTGCTGTTTGTGCATTAACACCGGACAATGAAATTATATTAGTAAGACAATTTCGTAAACCTGCTGAAAAAACAATGTTAGAAATCCCCGCCGGAAAACTTGAAAGTGGAGAAGATCGTATTGAAGCAGCTAAAAGAGAATTAGAAGAAGAAACAGGCTATATCGCTGATCATTTGCAACTCATATATGAAATGTATGGTTCACCTGGTTTTTCTAATGAGAAGTTATCTATTTACTTTGCTAAAGATTTGAAAAAAGGGCACATGAACCTTGATGATGATGAATTTATTGAATTAGATCGTGTTCACATTAATGAAATTTCTGATTTATTAAAAAGTGGATCTTTAGAGGATGCAAAAACAATTATTGCTTTACAACATATCTTGCTTAATTATAATGATTATAAATAAGGAACGAACAAACTTGCTAATTTTATCAATTACTGGTATTTTATATATGTATCATATTGTAAATTAAAATGATTATAATTATTAGTAGGGGAGTGAGGCTTCCGTGGAAGAACGATTAAATCGCGTGAAGCAACAATTACAACAATCATCATATAAATTAACTCCACAGCGAGAAGCAACATTAAGAGTGTTAATTGAAAACGAGAAAGATCATTTAAGCGCTGAAGATGTATACTTAAAAGTGAAAGACAAAGCACCTGAAATAGGTTTAGCTACTGTGTACAGAACATTAGAATTATTAGCAGAGCTAAAGGTTGTAGACAAAATTAATTTCGGGGATGGCGTTGCACGCTTTGATTTACGTAAAGAAGGTGCGAAACATTTTCATCATCATCTTGTATGTATGGAATGTGGGAAAGTTGAAGAAATAGAGGAAGATTTATTACCTGCAGTAGAAGAAAAAGTTGAAAGTGATTTTAACTTTAGAATTTTAGATCATCGTTTAACATTTCATGGCGTTTGTTCAGAATGCCAAGCTAAAGGTAAATAATGAATTTTCATCCTGTTTAATTTTAATGATAGGGGTGAGTCAATGAATACCATAATCGAAGAATATTTAAGGTTCATCCAATTAGAAAAAGGGCTTAGTACAAATACAATAGGCGCTTATAAACGTGACTTAACTAAATATGCAAATTATTTAGATGAAAACAAAATTACTCACATTGACTTTGTTGATAGACAGACCATCCAGCAATGTTTAGGTTCATTGCATGATGAAGGTGCATCTTCAAAGTCTCTAGCACGTTTTGTTTCTACTGTTCGCAGTTTTCACCAATTTGCATTGAGAGAAAAATATGCTGCTAAAGACCCTACAGTTTTAATTGAAACACCGAAATATGATAAAAAGTTACCTGACGTGTTGGAAATCAATGAAGTGATAGCTTTATTAGAGACACCTGATTTATCAAAAAATAATGGTTACCGTGATAGAACAATGTTGGAATTGTTATATGCAACGGGGATGAGGGTATCAGAATTAATTCATATAGAGTTAGATGATGTTAACTTAATTATGGGATTTGTTAAGGTGTTCGGCAAAGGAAATAAAGAGCGTATTGTGCCGTTGGGTGAAGCGGTTATTGAATACTTAACTCATTATATTGAAAACATACGTCCACAACTATTAAAAAGAACGGTCACACCTGTATTGTTTTTAAATATGCATGGAAAACCATTATCTAGGCAAGCCATTTGGAAGATGATAAAGCAAAATGGTATTAAAGCCAATATTAATAAGACATTAACACCGCACACGCTGAGACATTCGTTTGCTACACACTTGCTTGAAAACGGTGCAGATTTACGAGCTGTACAAGAAATGTTAGGACACTCTGATATTTCTACAACGCAACTTTATACACATGTATCTAAATCACAAATCCGTAAAATGTATAACGAATTTCATCCACGTGCATAAACACAGATTAGTTTATCATTTAATGAACTAATCTGTGTTTTATTGTTTATAAGGTTATGTCATGTTGTGTATTTGATTTAAATATATTATGATTCTCGGTTAATACGTCGTTCAATAAGTGCTTTATTTCGTGCATCAGTCACTTCTGTCCGATCTCTTTCTAAATGGTGATTTACGATATAGCTATCATCAATGAGCGTTTCTCTAAAGTTAAAGTCTGTGAAAGCGGTTTGTATTGAATGGAGCATTTCATCTTGTAATGGTAAGTGTACTGGAAGAAATGGTTGATGTGTTTTTGCTGCTTGCTTTAAATGTTTTAATAATATGATGTATTGCTCAATATTCAAACCTAGCATTTGCCAGTCATGACTAGATTGTATAACATTCAATGCTCTGTCAAACGATGTTTTAGCTCCTTGAAAGTTGTTACGACGAAAATGATAACAACCTGTAGTTAATAAAATTAAACTGACGACCGCATCTTTTTTTGAAAAATGTGGGTTTTCTTTCCAAGCATCCTCTAGAATATCATGACATAGAAAATAATGTTGCTTGGTATGAAATTGATAATAAAATTGTTGTAGTGCTTTTTCCATATAAGAACCGCTCCAAATTTAAATGTTTGTTATAAACATGCTATAATATTTTAGTGAAATACGCACTTAACTTGCTATATGAGGTAGATAAAATGTATGAAGTAAAATTAGATGCTTTCAATGGACCATTGGATTTATTATTGCATCTTATTCAAAAATTCGAAATAGATATTTATGATATTCCAATGAAAGCATTAACAGAACAATACATGCAATATATTCACGCCATGAATTCATTAGAAATTAATGTTGCTAGTGAATATTTAGTGATGGCCTCTGAATTATTAATGATAAAAAGTAAAATGCTTTTACCACAGCCTGAAGCAGATGAATCATTAGAAGACGATCCGCGTGATGATTTAGTAGGTCGTTTAATTGAGTACCAAAATTATAAAGAATACACTGAATTGCTCAATGATAAAAAGGTAAATCGGGCTGCATTCTACTCTAAACACCCTACAGACTTATCACATTTAGAAACAAATGAATTAATGAGTTCGGATAACACCATTGATTTAACCGAACTGATAATTGCTTATCAAAAGGTCAAAAACCGTGTCGAATTTAACACACCAAAAACAGTCGAAATAAAGAAAGAAACCTTTACGATTCAACAAGCAACCACACAGGTTCATGAAAGACTGCAACAACAACAATCATTCAACTTCTTCAGTCTATTTAATTTCTCAGAACCAATTGAAATGGTAGTAACCCATTTCTTAGCAATATTGGAAATGTCTAAATCTGGTATAGTCAATATTGAACAACAAAAAAGTTTTGAAGATATCAACATATTAAGAGGAGTCAACTATGGCATTGGATAATCAAGGTATATTAGAAGCATTACTCTACACTGCTGGAGATGAAGGATTAGAAGAGAAGCAACTGCTTGAAATATTAGACATTTCACTAAGTGAGTTACAAATTTTAATTAATAACTATCACTCAGAAGGTCTTGTCATTCAACATTTCGGACAAACTTATGTATTAACAACAAAAAAAGAAGCAGCTGAATATATTGAAGCACTTGTAGAACATAAGTCTAATATGAAACTATCTCAAGCCGCAATGGAAGCACTATCCATAATCGCCTATAACCAACCACTCTCAAGAAGTGATATTGAAATGATTAGAGGTATTAATTCCGATGGTGCAGTTAAAACATTGATCGCAAGAGGTTTAATCGAAGCAAAAGACGAAAAAGATTCAAGAAGTCAGCAACTATATACAACCGAACTATTTTTAAATGTATTTGGAATTGAACATTTAGATGATTTACCAACTACAGATGAAGAGGACGAAGAAATCGAAGCATTTTTCAGTAATTTGGTAAATCAAAAAGGAGAAAATAATGAGTAAAGAATTAGAGAGATTACAAAAACGTATAGCTAACAGTGGTTATACATCAAGAAGAAAAGCTGAAACACTTATCAGTGAAGGTAAGGTTAAAGTAAATGGTGAAGTCGTAACGGAACTAGGTACGAAAGTGAAAAATTCAGATACAATTGAAGTAGAAGGTATTAAATTAGAGCAAGAAGACAAACTGTATATTTTATTCTACAAACCATCGCAAGTGATTACGAGTGTATCTGATGATAGAGGAAGAAAGGTAGTAACCGATTACTTCAAACAAATTGAAACAAGAATATATCCTGTTGGCAGATTAGATTATGATACATCAGGTTTACTACTATTAACGAATGATGGTGAGTTTACGAATTTAATGACACACCCTAGATACAAGATCAAGAAAAAGTATGTTGCAAAATTAAAAGGTTACTTAATGCGAGAAGAGGTAAAAGCATTAGAGCAAGGTATTGAATTAGAGGATGGTAAAACACAACCTGCAATTGTAAAAGTAAAAAACCAAGATAAAGAAAAGAACTCAACTTTAGTTGAAATAACGATTACTGAAGGTAGAAATAGACAAGTTCGACGTATGTTCGAACATTTTGGGCATCAAGTTAGTAAATTACAACGAATTGAATTTGGTCCATTAAATTTGAAAGGGCTTAATGCAGGTGAAGGTCGTGTTTTAACACCGCACGAAGTAAAAGTCATTCGTCAAATTGCTGAACACGGTAAATAAACTTTGAAATATTTACGACAAAATAATTCGCATGAGAAAAAATTCACAAACTTTTTGTTCATTTGTACTTTTCAAAGTTAACCTATGCTATAATTGTGAATGTATTGGAAAGTAAGCAGTGTGGGAGGTACATACGTATGTCAAATGAAATTTTAATCGTAGATGATGAGGATCGAATTAGAAGATTACTTAAATTATATTTAGAAAGAGAATCTTTTGAAATACATGAAGCTAAAGACGGTAGTGAAGCGTATCATATGGCAATGGAACATGATTATGCATGTATATTACTAGATTTAATGTTACCTGAAATGGATGGCATTGTTGTTGCTTCTAAACTAAGAGAGCATAAAGATACACCAATTATTATGTTAACAGCCAAAGGCGAAGAAACAAATCGTGTTGAAGGTTTTGAATCAGGTGCAGACGATTACATTGTTAAACCTTTTTCACCAAGAGAAGTTGTGTTACGTGTAAAAGCATTACTAAGAAGAACACAGGTCGCACATACAGAACAAAGCGAACCACATGCACGTGATTTGATAGAATTTGATCATTTAGTTATCGACAATGATGCTCATAGAGTGCTTGCAGATGAGAGCCAAGTAAACTTAACACCTAAAGAGTATGAATTATTAATATTTTTAGCGAAAACACCTAATAAAGTATTTGATAGAGAACAACTGTTAAAAGAAGTGTGGCATTATGAGTTTTATGGAGACTTACGTACCGTAGACACTCATGTTAAACGCTTAAGAGAAAAGTTAAATCGCGTTTCTGAAGAGGCTGCTCAGATGATTCAAACTGTTTGGGGAGTAGGTTATAAGTTTGAAGTTAAATCAAATGATGAACCGACTCAATAATGTAGTCATAAAACTGTGGTTAACTATAATATTTATAGTAACGACAGTTTTAATTTTACTTAGCGCAGCCTTAATCACATTTATCCAATCATACTTCACACAGGAAACAGAAGATTCTTTACTCAAAGATGCTAAACGTATTAGTGAATTAGTAGCAAGCTCTGATAATAAAGCAACCGCGATTGAACACAGTCGTAAATTGATTGAAGGACCTGTTGGTCTCATTATAATGAATGATAAAAACAGTCAAAATAGTAATTATGGCAATACTAAACAAAAGATGTTAAATGAAATCAAACAAAATAAAGACTATGATGACGTATTTAATAAAGGAAAGAAAATTTCGGAACACGTTAATGTAAAAATTAATGACCAACAACATACTTATGTATTAATTGGATATCCTTCAAAGAATTTAAGCGATGTAAAGCAAGATGAATACGGTGGCGTCTTTATTTATCAAGATTTAAAAACCATCGAAGATACTAATAATTTAATCACGGTTATTATTTTAATTATTGCCATTATTTTCTTAGCAATTACAACGATATTTGCTTTTTTCCTTTCTTCTCGTATTACGAAACCTCTAAGAAATCTACGGTCTCAAGCATTGAGAGTTTCAAAAGGACAATATGCGCAAGTTGAACCCGTAAATTCAAAGGATGAGATTGGAGAATTATCTCGTGCCTTTAATACGATGAGTTCTGAAATCCAACAACATATCGATGCACTGTCATCTTCTAAGAACATTAGGGATAGTTTAATCAACTCCATGGTTGAAGGTGTGTTAGGATACAACGATAAGAAGGAAGTTATTTTATCTAACCAAATGGCTCAAAATACATTACAACTTTTAGATGACTATTCATTAGAAAAGCTTGATGAACAAACAGAATTAACTTTTAAGAACAAACATACACAGTTTGAAGAATATGAAATTAATACTAGATATTTTGTAATCATTACTAGTTATATAGAGCAAATTCAACCAGATGGACGAAGTGGTATCGTGGCCATCATAAGAGATATGACCAATGAACATAATATTGATCAAATGAAGAAAGATTTTATAGCAAATGTTTCACATGAATTACGTACACCCATTTCTTTATTGCAAGGCTATACAGAATCAATCGTTGATGGTATTGTTACTGAACCTGAAGAGATCCATGAATCCTTGAGCATCGTCTTAGATGAGACGAAACGTTTAAACAGACTGGTTAATGAACTCTTAAATGTTGCTAGAATGGATGCAGAAGGGTTAAGTGTTGAACGAGAAATCCAACCTATTGATCCACTGTTAAATAAGATGCAATTGAAATATCAACAACAAGCTGCAGACTTAGAACTAACCATGAAATTAAATCCGATTTCTAATGGAACGCTCTGGTATTATGATTCTGATAGAATTGAACAAGTGCTTACGAATCTGATTGATAATGCATGTCGATATACAGAACCAGGAGATACAATAACCGTCGATATTGCGGAAAATGATCATGACAACTTGTTATATATTACCGATACAGGAACGGGAATTGCTCCCGAACATTTAGAGCAAGTCTTTGATCGTTTTTACAAAGTAGATGCAGCACGCAAAAGAGGTAAGCAAGGTACAGGACTTGGACTATTTATATGTCGAATGATTATCGATGAACATGAAGGTAAGATACTCGTAAAAAGTGAACTCGGTAAAGGTACAACATTTATTATTCGCTTACCGAAACCACCAACTAGAGATTAAAAGAATAAATTATTGATGATTTAATGTATAACGTCAAAGATGATTATAATAATTATCTAATTAAATAAGGTGAAGCGCCTCCGATTTATACAATTTAATGTGTAAGGCGGAGGTGTTTTTTTGTGATTATAGCTTTAAAATATGAACTGAAATTATTTTACATCGCTATTTAGTATTGTGTGTAAAATTTAATTTTATATTGCTGGTAAATTAGCACTAAATACTGTAAACAATATCATTGTCTTTATCTGAGTTATACGCTATGATATATTTATAAAATTTAAATGTTCATCTTCGGGGTAGGGTGTAATTCCCAACCGGCAGTAATATAAGCCTGCGACCTATTTATTGTTCAATGAATAGCTGATCTAGTGAGAATCTAGAGCCGACAGTATAGTCTGGATGGGAGAAGATGGAGGGTTAATTTGTTGTGCAATTAAATCCTCCTATTCTGAGTAAGATGAATGGAAGGAGATAATTGAATATGCAACAACAAACCAAACGTCTAATAACGATTAGTATGTTAAGTGCGGTAGCTTTTATATTAATGTTTATCAAGTTCCCGTTACCATTTTTACCACCATATCTAACATTAGACTTTAGTGATGTACCGGCACTTCTTGCAACATTTACATTAGGACCCATTGCTGGCATCATCGTTGAATTTATTAAAAATTTATTGAATTTTCTATTCAATGTAGGGGATCCAATAGGACCGTTGGCCAATTTTTTAGCAGCCACAAGTTTTATACTTACTGCGTTTTATGTTGCTAAAAATAAAAATAACGCTAAATCATTAGTTACTGGTTTAGCTGTAGCAACCATAATAATGACATTAGTATTAAGCATTTTGAATTATTTTGTGTTGTTACCACTCTATGGCATGATTATGAATTTATCAGATGTTTTTGGTAATTTGAAAATAATTATAGTATCAGGTGTTATACCTTTCAATATTATTAAAGGTATTGTTATTTCAATTATATTTATCTTATTATACAAACGCTTGAATAGTGTTTTACCGAGATAACAAATTGCGCTAACATACACTAACCTATCAATAAATAGTGACAAATAAAATTTTGTTTTCATATAACAAAAGCGCATGTTTAAGTTAATTTAAACATGCGCTTTTCCTATAATAAGGTTAAAATATAGTTCGTCACTTAAAATCTATTCAAATTTCAGTGCGTCCCCATCAAAAGATTCTTCTTCAATTTTAATTGAATCAGTAGGACATCCCTCTAATGCATCTTCCATATCTTCATATAATTCTTCAGGTACTTCAGCAGTACCTTGGTTGTCATCAAGTATTACAAATGCAATACCTTCATCATCATAGTCATATATATCAGGGGCAGCAGCACCACAAGCACCACATGCAATGCAAGTATCCATATCGACAATAGTATATTTAGCCATTTTCTTCGCCTCCTTTGACAAAAATGCTACAATAAAATCACAATTAATATTGTAAGCACTGTACTTATTTTTTTCAATGTTTTCGTTTTAATTAATTAGGGGAGTAAACATGCAAAATTTATTTCATTTCATCCAACAAAATACACACCATTATAAAACCGAAAAAAGCATATATAATATTATCATAGGCAAAAAATCACATCAAACCTTTTTTGATGCATGTAGCCAACAATTACTATCATTATATCATAGCTTACCTAATATCCAGTATCCGTCATTCGAGCGATATTATAATCTGAGCCAATCAGAAATAGCAACAACATTAAACGTACGCGTACATCCAAGATATACATTTGATAGTCTCGTTAATACGTTTCAAGCAATACAATTATTGACACAAACGATTTCACAATTACAGCATAAGGATAGTCAATTTATCCCTCTCACTCAACAGCAAACTATACATAAACGTGTTAAATATGTATTTAAATATCTTAAAGAGGCAAACCTCGAACAAGATTTTATTGCAGAACTTCATATGTTATTCGAAGCAATTCATAAAGAAAACCAAGGTACATACATCCATTACTACTTACAAGGGTTTGAAGATAGCATGTACACGAGACAGCAAGTTAGTTTAATAGAAGGTTTGCCACAAGAATTATTATTTGAATTAGAATTAAACGATTTAGTTGTAATGATGTTTCAAATTGAAGATAATGAACGTTATCCCATTTTGCATCAGTTAATTGTGTTACCTACGCTCTTACATAAAACAGATTTATCTTTTGAAGGCTTAAAAAAAGGACTAACTATGGATGATTTGGCACAACATCAACAAGTTAAAATTAATACAATTGAAGACCATGTCTTAGAATTGTTTATAAAGGGATATTTATCAAATTATAAAGCGTTTTTAAACGATGATTTAAATTCTGATTTTCTAAATTATTATATACAGCATAAGGATGAAAGATTGCGGAACTATAAAGAACGATTCCCATCATTAAGTTACTTTGCAATCAAGCTTATCATTGTAGGCATAGAAAGAGGTGAGCTACATGCTGATTGACGAACTGAAACATTGGTTTGGATTTGAAACATTTAAGCCTGGACAAGAAGCAATTATTAAAAGCGTACTAAACCAACAAGATACATTAGGTATATTACCAACTGGTAGTGGTAAAAGTCTGTGTTATCAATTACCTACATATATTAAACAACAACCTACATTAATTATTTCACCACTTATTTCGTTAATGGATGACCAAGTTATGCAACTTAAAGCACATGGCGAACATAAAGTGAGTTGTATTCATTCTGGTATGGATGAAGATGAGCGTTCTGCAAATATCAAAAATCTAAAGCAAAGTCGTTTTATCTTCTTAAGCCCTGAATTTATACTCCAACCCCATAATTTCAAACTCATTAAACATATTAACTTTGGTCTTATTGTTTTAGATGAAGCCCACTGTTTGTCAGAATGGGGCTATGATTTCAGACCACATTATGCACTTATAGGAAAAATCATTCAACAATTTACTAACGTTTCTATATTAGGATTAACAGCGACAGCACCACCACATCTATTATCTGATTTGAACCAAATGTTACGTACTCAATTCAATGTAGTTAAAACAAGTATGAATAGAGACAATATTTCACTACACCATCAAAATTTTGCAGATGATGAAGAAAAACTCAAATGGTTGCTGCCAACATTAGAACAATCTGGACCGACAATTATCTATGTTTCATCAAAAAAAGTCTGTTTATCATTAGCTCAAGAAATTTATCAACAAGGCTTTTTAACAGGTATTTATCACGGTGATCTATCCTATCAGGAACGGCAAACGGTTCAACATCAATTTCTTAATAACGATATTCCTATCATTGTTGCTACAAGTGCATTTGGAATGGGAATAAACAAAAAAGATATTCGTACAATCATTCACTTTCATCTTTCAACTAGTCCGTCGAATTATTTACAAGAGATTGGTCGTGCTGGGAGAGATGGCAAACAAAGTCAAGCCATCAGTTTATATCAACCAGATGATAGTTTCTTACTTGAAACACTGTTATTTACTGATATTATAACCAATGAAGATGTTAATGCATTTGAATTAGGTATGGATTTAATACCTTATAAAAAAGAAATTATTGAAATTTTAAGTAGTTATTATACATTTAATGAATTACGACATATATTTGAAAATACTTACCAACGAAAAAGAAATGGTTATATCAGAATGTTGGGTTATAAGAATTTAGATCAGTGTAGACGCGCATATCTTATGGAATTTTTTGGTGAATTTGTGAATGAACGACCTGAAAAATGTTGTGATAATGATGCTGATATTGAATTAATAAAAATATTTAATCGCAAAAAAGTAAAACGTAAAATTGATTATAATGAAAAATTAAAAAATTTGTTCAAATAGATAGACAATTACTTTACTTAGCATTTTCAAACAAGCTATAATACAACTTATAATGACATAAATATTGTAGTTTTCTTAAAATAGGTATACATATTTACGTTTGATTAGGGTAAAACAGTATATACTTAATATATAAATAAAGGAAGGATGATGAATTTGTCTAACAACAACTTTAAAGATGATTTTGAGAAAAATCGTCAATCAATTGATCCAAATGAACACCTAGACAAAACAAATGAATCTGTTGACGCTTCTGTTGACAATGCAAAAGAAGAAGTATCCGACAAAAACAATGAGCAATTCCCTCCAAGAAATGCTCAAAGAAGACAACGTAGACGAGATACAGCAACAAATCAAAATAAAGGGGAACAATCTGATCAACAACAAGAGCAACAACTTGATCAAGAACAACACCTTAATGACCAAAACAAATCATCATCAGACTTTAATCAGTCACAAGATCATGATGATCATTCACGAGACAATAATATCTATCAAGAAACTTCTGATGAACAACATCGTAACAATCAATA
>NZ_JBICNX010000369.1:0-448 GCF_043107035.1 Staphylococcus sp. 231237_7MaSpsaltlick | reverse complement strand
GCTTTTTAACAAAATATATTATTTATAAAGAAAGAACAGACCCTTACTTTGAGAAATACATTACCCGTTACACTTAATTGAATAAGGTTTATTCTACATACGTTTAGAAATGTTTAAAACATTTCATTTATTCACTTTAATTATTATCGATTCTCCAAAGGAAGCAAAAACTAGGTGATACCCTTAGAACGATGATTAATTTGTTTCACATAATTTCTAAAGATTTGCAGATTTTCGCTATAAGAAATATCTCGACATCTACTTTTTTATAAACATCTTACATTTTCGATTCTCCCCCATTTTTAGATAATTTTTTTATTGAATCCCACTATTTTTTCATATAAAAAATTATCTTTTTCGTGCCTAAATTTAATAATTAATATGCTATAATTACTATGTAATTTCAATCTTTTTGGGGGAAACGTTTTGAAGTATATTGAAGAAATAC
>NZ_JBICNX010000368.1:0-451 GCF_043107035.1 Staphylococcus sp. 231237_7MaSpsaltlick | reverse complement strand
GACCATAGTAAGTTTATATAATAATATTAGGTGTTTCAAATATAACTTTTCAAAATTAAAAATAGCTCAAATAATTGAATATATGTATATTTTCAACAAGTTTTTTAATATCAATTACAAATGTAGGTGGAAAAATTACGTATTCTATATACTTAAATTTAAAATAAATAAAAAATTGTTGATTCTATAAAGTAGATATAAAATCAAAATGGGATATACAAATATTGGAATGAAGAATATAAGTCATATAATATTTTGAAATTTTGGAGGTATAAAATAATGGAAAATGAAAAATCAATTAAAGAAGAAATACAAGAGTTTTATTTAAATGGGGGTAAATATAACGAAGAAGAAATTGATTTTGGAAAACGTGAAGGATCAGAATTGTTATAATAAAATGATTTTCTATATTTTAAAAGTTCATTTTTAAATGATTGAATCATCGTATTGT
>NZ_JBICNX010000367.1:0-451 GCF_043107035.1 Staphylococcus sp. 231237_7MaSpsaltlick | reverse complement strand
AGTGTTCTTTCGAACACTAGCGATTATTTCTTTTTGAATTCAAAGCTTGTTTAAAAACTCTAATTCACTCGGTTTTGCTTGGTAAAATCATAAATTTTACTTACTTATCTAGTTTTCAATGTACAAATTTTATGGTGGAGACTAGCGGGATCGAACCGCTGACCTCCTGCGTGCAAAGCAGGCGCTCTCCCATCTGAGCTAAGCCCCCATAAAAATATTCAAATCTAATGGTGGGCCTAAGTGGACTCGAACCACCGACCTCACGCTTATCAGGCGTGCGCTCTAACCAGCTGAGCTATAGGCCCATTCCGATATGAATACTCTAATGAGCATTCAAAACTGAATACAATATGTCAATGTTATTCCTATTTCATCTTCGTAAGAAGATGTTTCCGAATATATCCTTAGAAAGGAGGTGATCCAGCCGCACCTTCCGATACGGCTACCTTGT
>NZ_JBICNX010000366.1:0-453 GCF_043107035.1 Staphylococcus sp. 231237_7MaSpsaltlick | reverse complement strand
CCTGAAAATATCCATTCGAATAATGTCATTGTTACCCCATTTACTATATAGGCGACGACAAATATTAAAGTAATAGATAAAATAAATTGAAACATCATTTTAAAAATTTTAACTGAATAGTATTGATATGCATGTAATGGTGTGCGCATTAAATTCTTATACCAACCTGTTGTTTTTTCATTTATCAAATCGATAGGGAATTGTATTAAACAAAAACTTGATAAACTAAATGCTGTCATACTATACATGTATTCTTTATAAAATAATTGTTCTGCATCTTTTGGTAAATCTAAAATTGAAGTAAATAACAAATAAAAGCACAATGGAATAAGAATCGATAAAACTAAATACACTTTTTTTCTAAACAACAACCTTAACTCTGTAAAAAAATACTTAGCTACCATAAGCTTCCACCTCTTTTTTATCATCTTTATTAAAAATTGTATCTAGTAA
>NZ_JBICNX010000365.1:0-456 GCF_043107035.1 Staphylococcus sp. 231237_7MaSpsaltlick | reverse complement strand
TTTCCTCACTTTTATCAACATTAACTCTTATACCTTTAGATTTTAGTTGTTTTTTAATTTTCTCAACATGAGCTAAATGTATTTTGTTATTAACGGGTATAATATTAACCTGGTTTGGTGATAGCCAGAGAGGTAATTTGCCACTGTAGTGTTCAAGTAGAATACCTAAAAATCGATCTATAGATCCATAAATAGCTCTATGAATAACTACAGGCTTTTCTTTTTCATTATTTTCATTAATATAATTTAAATCAAATTTTTCTGGCATTTGGAAATCGAGTTGTATTGTGCCACATTGGTGGCTTCTACCTAATGCATCTTTAATATGAATGTCTATTTTCGGCCCATAAAAGGCACCGTCTTTTTCATTAAGTGTATACTTTAAATTATTATATTTTAAAACATTTTCAAGAGAAGACTCAGCAAAATCCCATAAGTTGATATCTCCCATGTAAT
>NZ_JBICNX010000364.1:0-457 GCF_043107035.1 Staphylococcus sp. 231237_7MaSpsaltlick | reverse complement strand
AAAGTAGACATTCAGACAAAGGTTTAGATAAAAAAGATATTGTAGATTATATTAATGATGCTACTGATACTCAATTTGATATAGCTTCGTTGATTTGTAGTGTAAGCACAAAAAAGATGTCTAATTTAATACATCTTTTTTATCTTTCTAAAGTCAATGATATATTAAAAAAGCGATGACCACACACATAGTCATCGCTTTTTGAGTTCAACAACATTTGAGAAATATCATAACGGCTAAGCGTTCAATTGTATAACTTATTTTTTAGTATTCAATACATTGAGGTTGTCTGTATGAGGATAGCCACATATCCAATTTTTATTATTAAAACGGTTTTCTATATATTCTCGTTGCTTATCACTAAAATCCTCGTTTGAAATTATATAATAATTTCCCGTATTAATTGTAGCCTCATTTAAATACCTTGTTTTATCAGGTGTTAACATTACTTGTAAAC
>NZ_JBICNX010000363.1:0-457 GCF_043107035.1 Staphylococcus sp. 231237_7MaSpsaltlick | reverse complement strand
ACCTGTATGCTTGTATTGTTTTAGTATTCTGAACATATTTTTAGAATACGTAGACTTAAGCTGAGTCATTTCTTGTAATTCAAATTTAGTGAAATCTGCAGTAATAGAATTAAGTATATGTTTCAAATCACCATTGATACTGATTGCTAGATATTGTTCATCAACATTTACTTCGTATGATGTAAATAAAACAAATTTCTTGAACGATTTCCCATTTCGCTCTGTATAAGTTAAATTCAACATTTTATCGTATACATGTTCTAAATCTTTCACAAAACGGTCTTGGGAACGTGAGTAGTAGTTACTAAGATGTTTTAATTCATCAAAAGGTATCTGTAACGTACGTGAGTCTTGTTCTTTGAGCTTATTACACAAAGTAAAAAACAAATCTATCTCTGTACTCGTGAATTTTCTTAAAGGTACTAAATTCATTTCGTTTCGATACACAACAGTCTCT
>NZ_JBICNX010000362.1:0-458 GCF_043107035.1 Staphylococcus sp. 231237_7MaSpsaltlick | reverse complement strand
AAGAAAAGATAATTATATCTCCAGAGCCAATGGCATGATGAAATAGTAAATAGAATATATGAAGCAAGCTTGTGACGCAAAAAAATGACATGATATGTATTGGAGTGATAAAACAAATGCAAATAGCAAATACGACTACCACATGCAAAGGAACTGTGTACGTCTTAATATCAAATATAGAAAAGGTGAGAAGGAATAAATAAATTAATATTAAAGTAGTATGATCAATCATTAGTTTGTGAGGTAAATAAAGCAGATAAAATACAGGAGCCAAAGAAAGCAACTCCCCAAACAGATAAAAAACACTAATTCTGCGATGACAGCATCTTGAAGTGCCTTTTAAAAAAATAAAACTTAAAATTGGGATTGTTTCTATCATAGTTATTTGTTTGCGACAATAATCACATCTTGAACGGGTTGTGAGATATCTTAATTTCAGGTTTTCTACAAAACATAGC
>NZ_JBICNX010000361.1:0-459 GCF_043107035.1 Staphylococcus sp. 231237_7MaSpsaltlick | reverse complement strand
ATGCAATTTCTTTTGATAGGACTCAAACTTCGGGAGATATATAATTAACTTTCGAAACTATAGAATTGCCTTATTTTGAAAGTATTGCATATAACACCGAATTATCAAAGAACCCTAATTTAGAATTTTGGGGTTTAGAAGATGATGTTGCTTGGAACGAAAATGATGATTATAGAAGAAATAAATTTTATAACATTCAAGATGGTTATTACTATTATTTAGGCGATGTAAACATAGACAAATTCAATCAATATTATTATGTTGAAATTGTTTTAGGCAAAGACACTAAAGATTTCACATTTTACATTGGAAGTCATGATTTGATGCGTATAACTGGCTTGAATATGAAAGCTGGAGACAAGATACGATATAACGGATTACAAACATTTAAAAACGGAATTTCCATAGATTCAAACACAACAGGTGCGCAACCAGTATTGGAACCTGGAGCAAACAACT
>NZ_JBICNX010000360.1:0-459 GCF_043107035.1 Staphylococcus sp. 231237_7MaSpsaltlick | reverse complement strand
CAGGTAGCGCCCCTGCAGCCATTTCTCCACCACCTGCCGGATGGTAGCCACCGGATCCTTCTGCGCCGCCGCCGGCATGACCGCCGCGGTCCAGATCGCAATCCCGGTCAGGAGAGCCGCCACCACCGCACCGGCGCCCCGCGCCGCGCGCAAACCTCTTACGGATCGCATCTTTTTCCGCCCTTGTCGCTGGTTCGATGCGTCAGCTTACCGCATGCCCGATCATTCGCCGTCGAAGCCAGGCTGAGCGGGCCACCACCGACCAGCCCACGTCCCGCAGCCCCGCCAGCGGCGCCGGAAGCTCGCCGAAGGCACGCTGCAGCCCGTCCAGGGCGAACTGCATCACCGCCACCGGCTCGCGCCGCGAGCGCTCGTAGCGGCGCAGGTCGAACCAGTCGGGCGCCCGCACCGCCAGCCCGGCCGAGCCCGGCAGCATCACATGCTCGATCAGGCCGCGGA
>NZ_JBICNX010000035.1:0-30769 GCF_043107035.1 Staphylococcus sp. 231237_7MaSpsaltlick | reverse complement strand
GTGTTAAGTCAACACTTTATAGCGTGCCAGATTGTCAAGCTATAGTTAAAAAAGCAATTGTAGAACGCTTAAAGCGAGCTTACGAGGAAAGAGGTTGGTTAAATGAAACAGGTGCAAAATATCCAGTTGAAGTTGCTATCCTTAAAGACGAAGCTTTATTAACGATTGATACATCAGGTTCAGGTTTAAATAAACGTGGTTACCGTTTAGCACAAGGTGAAGCACCAATTAAAGAAACATTAGCAGCAAGCTTAATCCGTTTAGCGAACTGGACTGGTGATACACCATTAATCGATCCTTTCTGTGGTTCAGGTACAATTGCAATTGAAGCAAGTCTTATTGCTCAGAATATTGCCCCAGGGTTCAATAGAGATTTTGTTTCTGAGACATGGGATATCATGCCAGATAATTTATATAACGAAATGCGAGACGAGGCAGATCAACAAGCAAATTATGATAGAGAAATTGAAATTTATGCTTCAGATATTGATCCTGAAATGATTGAAATCGCAAAACGTAATGCTGAAGAAGTTGGTCTTGCTGACATTATCAATTTCAGCGTAAAAGATGTTAATACATTAACGATTGATACAAATGAACCTGTTGCGTTAATTGGTAACCCACCATATGGTGAACGTATCGGTGATCGTGATGAGGTTGAAAAAATGTATCGTTATATCGGTAAATTGTTACATCAACATGCACGTTTATCTGCGTACGTACTTACTAGTAATTCTGAATTTGAACACTTAACTAATAGAAAAGCTACAAAACGTAGAAAGTTATTTAATGGTTATATCGAATGTACTTATTATCAATATTGGGGTCAACGCTAAATATAGAACAAACGTTCGATAACCGAAAATTTAGCACTTCATATTATAAAACACTTTAAAGGAGGTGCACGATTTGAATAGTGAATTTAAAAAAGGAGTCATTTTTGCATTTGGTGCCTATATCTTATGGGGGATATTGCCAATATATTGGGAATTAATTCAAAATATAGGTGCTTTTGAAATACTAGCCTTTAGAATCATCTTTTCAATGATATTCATGGTATTTATCGTAATCATCAGTAACAAGACAGGGCCATTTATCAAAGACGTGCAACAATTAATAAAACAACCCATTCAACTGATCGCAATTATTGCTGCCGGATATGTCATAACTATCAATTGGGGTACATTTATCTGGGCAGTGACCAATGGACATGTACTACAATCTAGTTTAGGTTATTATATCAATCCTTTAGTCAGCATATTATTAGCTCTAATCTTTTTAAAGGAACGGTTTAATAAAGCTGAATGGTTGGCCATTGCATTAGCGGTCATAGGCGTATTATATATGACATTAAAAATGGGTGTTTTTCCTGGTATTTCATTACTACTAGCAGGTTCATTTGGTATCTATGGCTTGATTAAAAAACTCGTTCCACTTGATGCGATAAGTAGTATCACTATTGAATGTATTGTAACTGCGCCTGCAGGACTGATATATATTTGGTATGTTTGGCAACAAGGAGATTTGACTTTCGGTTACAATGTATCTTCATTCTGGTTACTATTATCTGGTGCAGTCACTGCAGTGCCACTCATTCTATTTTCAGCAGGAGCTAAACGTATTCCATTATCATTAACTGGATTTATACAATATATTGGACCAACGATCATGTTTGTACTCGGCGTCTTTTTATTTAAAGAACCGTTCAATATTGACCAACTCATCACTTTCATATTTATATGGATTGGTATTATCGTATATAGCATCTCACAATATTTCAAAATCAAAAAAGATAAAAATCCAATTATAAATTAACTTCATTTATGATTTATTAAATCTCTAATCACACTGACACCATATATTTTATGTTGCGGTATTGTGTTAGAGATTTTTTTATTTTATAGTCAAATTCATCAATTAGTGCAATAATAATCTATAATATAAAGATTTTTTTAAATTCTTATAATGTTTAAGTAAACATTGAGTTTATTGTTAGAATAAACGGGATAACTGTAGTATTGTGAGACATAAGCGAGGCAAAGTTAAATTAAATGTTAACCGTGATGCAGCCTAAAACAAAGTATAAAAGTATACATCTATATATTAATTAATAACGATTTATAGGAGTGATTACATGACAAGAGTATTAATATTAGGTGCAAATGGTGCAGTTTCTAAAGCAGCTATTAATTCATTTTTAGAAAATACATCATATACCTTACGATTATTTTTAAGAGATGCTAACAGATTACCTGATTTTGCATCAGACCGTATTAGAGTTAGAGAAGGAGACGCGACAAACCTAGATGATGTGAGTCGTGCATTAGAAGATGTAGATATCGTATTCGCAAGTTTATCAGGAGAATTAGATAAAGAAGCGGAAACCATTGTAAAGGCAATGGAAGATAAAGAAGTCAAACGTTTGATATTTGTCACTGCGCTTGGTATTTATGATGAAGTGCCAGGAGAATTTGGTCAATGGATTAAAACACAAATTGGTGACCAATTGAGTACTTACAGAAAGGCAGCAGATATTATTGAGGCTTCTAATTTGGATTATACGATATTCCGACCTGCATGGTTAACTGAAAAAAATGAGATTGATTATGAAATCTCAACAAGAGCAGAACCATTTAAAGGTACAGAAGTGTCTAGAAAAAGTGTTGCTGCAGTTGCCGTTAATATCGCCAAAAATCCCGAACTATATTTTAAAGAAAACATTGGAATAAGCAAACCCAATACTGATAATCAAATCCCTAACATTTAGGGTTCAACAATTAAACTATATGTCTATTAGGGTAATCCAAATAATGTTAGTTTTTAAACCATCCGCTTTAAGGGTGGTTTTTTTATGATGCATTAGCACAATTTAATTCAGTAGCAGCAATACACACTTAACAATGTAGAATTTAGAATGCTTTCATCTTTGAATTTAGTCAGGTATTTTAATTAACTTACTTTTGACAATTGTTATTTTGTTATACAATAAGAATAATTACATATATGTAACAAAGGGGATAATATGATGTCTAACACTGAGCAACTAGATATTTTATATAAATTAAAAAAAGAAGTTGAAAAATCAAACAATGCACGACTCGTACATATCATTAATCAAGTAATTAAAAAAGTATACTTAGAACAATATACTGCTACGTTTGTTGGCCATTTCTCAGCAGGTAAGTCAACGTTAATTAATTTATTGTTTGAAGAAAATATATTACCGAGTTCACCTGTACCAACTACGAGTAATACCGCGATTGTTACTGTTACAGATGAAAATGGTATTATTGCCAATTTAAGTAATAAACAATATACGCAATTAGATAATTATGATGAAGTAAAGCAAATGAACCGTGAAAATTTCGATGTTGAATCTGTAGAGATAAAATATAATTCTCCTAAATTCAATAATGGATTTACCTTGCAAGATACACCAGGTGTTGATTCTAATGTCGCAACACATCAATCAAGTACAGAAGAATTTATGTATACCAGTAATGTATTATTTTATACAGTAGACTATAATCACGTTCAATCTGCATTGAACTTCCAATTTATGAAGCGACTCAACCAAGCCAATGTACCAGTTGTTTTTGTAATTAATCAAATTGATAAACATAACGAAGATGAAATTTCATTTGATACCTTTAAATCTCGCGTAGAAAATTCCATTGCTGAATGGGAAATTAATTTGGATCGTATCTTTTATGTTTCAAAGTTCGAACACGAACACAATGAAATTGAAGCTTTATCAAGTTATCTTGTAGAAAAGGATAATCACAGAGAAACAATCAATGACTATGTGGAACGTATCGTCAAATTTATTACCGATGAGCAATTATCATATATACAATATGAAATAAATGATTTATTAGATAAATTGGATATTTATGAAGCGGATTTCGACCATGCTTATTTGAAATTTCAACAACATCGTGAGGTAAGCGAAGAAGCAAAGTTATTAAATAATCCCGATCGTTTATTTAATTATTTAGAACAAAAACGTAAAGATATATTAGAAAATGCTTATGTCATGACACACGACACACGTGAAACGATTCGACACTATTTAGAAAGTCGTACTAAGGATTTTAAAGTTGGAGGTATCTTCAACCGAAAAAATAAAACACTTGCCGAACAGAATGAAAGGCTCAATCTTGTGGTGCAACAACTACAAGAAAAAGTGAATCAAGAAATTCGTCAACCGCTTCGAAGTGATATGTCATTCTTAACTAGATTTATTAACTCTGCAGAAATTAATAATGATATTTTAAATCAACATTATGAAATCAAACCCGAACTGATTACTGATTTATATCAACAGCAAATTAGTATTAGCAATCAATATGTGCTAACATTTTCAGATGATTTAATGAAAGCAATTAAAAAGTATATAGTGAATGCTTCAAATCCATTATTTAAAAAGGCTATCCAACATTCTAAAGCGAATGATATAGGCATTGAAGAGGAAGATGATTATAACGATTACCAACGCTTTATGGACTTTAGAAATCTTAGAGAGTCATTGCAAACTGAAAATTATATGCACTATTACATCCATATCGACGATTCACTTGATAAACTGATCGATCGTACAGAAATAGATTATAGTCCTAAACATAATCAAGAAACGACTAAAACAACGTTAACACAACATCAAAATACTGAGATAGTCACAAATGATTATACTGAACAAATCCAAAAAGGGTTAAATTTAATTAATGATATTCCATTATTTGAACAAACTAAGAAAGATATTAATGAGACATTAAGACGCCTTGATAATAAAATAATAAAAATAGGTGTATTCGGAACGTTTAGTGCAGGTAAAAGTAGTTTGATTAACGCTTTACTTGGTGATCAATATTTAGTCAGTTCACCAAATCCAACTACTGCGGCAATGACTGAATTATCATATGGTACTGAAAGTCAGATAACATTAAAGGAACCCGAACAGCTACTCAACGAATTAAATCAAGTATTTGAAATAGAAAATAAATCTTTCGAGAGTATTACGGCATTTTTATCACAAAATATTTCAAAATTAACAGCTCATCTTGAAAAAAATAAATTAGCCTTTGTAAAGGCAGTTGAAAAACACTATACAATGTATCAAGATATGATTGATTCA
Organism: Staphylococcus sp. 231237_7MaSpsaltlick; assembly: GCF_043107035.1. Classification (NCBI taxonomy): domain Bacteria; kingdom Bacillati; phylum Bacillota; class Bacilli; order Caryophanales; family Staphylococcaceae; genus Staphylococcus; species Staphylococcus sp. 231237_7MaSpsaltlick. The sequence continues at coordinate 25,635 of NZ_JBICNX010000035.1, read as the reverse complement.
GGCTTAGTTCACACGGTTGAACCTGAAGATATTAAAAAATGGAGTGCTGAAGATGAATATGCCACATTCGTTAATACTGTCCATCTTAAATTGCCTTTAGAATGTCTTAAAGATAAGATTATCGTCGATTCATTAGGTTTACATTCTAATAATCAACGACACACGAATGAAACTGAAAAAATACTTACATCATCTGATTTAATATTGTATGTCAGCTATTTCAACCATTCCTTTACTGATAATGACAAACGTTTCATTGAACATATGAAAGACATGAATCAATTAAATGAAAACCAAGCATTTAAAATGATTATTAACGCAACTGATTTAGCAGAATCTGAAGAAGATTTGAATGCTGTAATTGAATATGTTGGCGATGCATTAGAACAAGTAAATATGAAATCGGATATATTTGCCGTTTCAAGCCGTGCAGCACTAAAATCAGGAGATACAGGAATTGATAAATTACGTGATAGCATTGTCCATTTTGCTCAGGTAGAATCAAAAGGCATATTACAAAAGCAAATGCTTGGTCAACTTGAACATATTTCAAACGCCTTCGACGATATGATTGAAGAATCCAAACATAATCAATCACAAATCGCTCAACGTAAAAAGAAATTAACTCAATATGATCAAACCCAAATCATTTCACAATCTTTACTACAACCAGCAGAACAACGAACTGCTAATGAGGTAGAGGACCAAATTTATCACTTGAGTGAACGTTTGAAAATTCAATTGCTTGATGAAGTCAAATCAGTTTATAATGGTCAAATGACTAAAAACAGTGATTTTTCAGCAGAAAAACGTATTTCAACAAAAAGCTATTTAGATCAAATACATCAACGTTTGTATTTAGAACAATCATTGCTAGTCGAAAGAATCAAAAAGTATTTTGTAGAACAATTATTAATGGAAATCGCACCATTAAAGCAGAAACTTGAACAAATCCACGTGTTTTTTGAACCAGACTTTAAAGATATTGATGAATCATTAAACGAACCATTACTTAAAATTGATTTAGATTCATTAGTTAAGTCATTACCAAAGTCACTGACGAAAAAGAATATTCTACAGCCGAAAACACAAAGTGAAATTCAAGAACAGATCAATACTACTACCATGGAATTCCTAAGTTCTGGTATTGCTGATTTAAGAAAAGCATTAAACGACATCGTTAGTTCACTACAATCACAAGTTGATCAACATTGTAATGCGATAGAAGCAGATTTACATCAGCAAATTAAATCGTTGCTTGCTTTCGATTTAGATAATCAATTAATTCAGCGACTTGAAGAGACAAACAAAACATTACGAGAAATATTGAAAGTATAGAGAGGATTTATTTAATGACAAACAAAATATTACTCATTGATGGAATGGCGCTTTTATTCCGTCACTTTTATGCGACAAGTTTGCACAATCAATTTATGCGTACTTCAACAGGTATGCCTACAAATGGGGTTCAAGGTTTTGTTAGACACGTGTTTACAGCGATTAACGAAATTGATCCATCTCATGTGGCAGTGTGTTGGGATATGGGGAAGGCAACATTTCGAAATGAAATGTACGATGGATATAAACAAAATAGACCTGCGCCACCTGAAGAACTTATTCCACAATTTGATTTTGTTAAAGAAGTATCAAACCAATTTGGTTTTGTAAATATAGGTGTCCAAAATTATGAAGCCGACGATGTAATCGGTACATTAGCACAAGCATATTCTGACGAACATCAAATTTATGTAATTACAGGCGATAGAGATATTTTACAGTGTATTAATCCTAACGTTGAAATATGGTTAACTAAAAAGGGCTTTAATATATATAATCGATACACACTAGATCGCTTCCAATCAGAATATGGTTTAGATCCAAAGCAATTGATCGATGTTAAAGCCTTTATGGGTGATACAGCAGATGGTTATCCTGGAGTTAAAGGTATCGGAGAAAAGACTGCCATTAAACTCATACAAAATCATGGTTCAGTAGAGTCCGTTATCCATGCATTAGATGAACTCACTCCTGGCCAACGTAAAAAAATAGAAACTGATATGGATAATTTAAAACTTTCAAAATCCCTTGCAGAAATTCATACTCAGGTACCTTTAAATGCTTCAAGCTTATTAAATGATATGAAATTTGCAACAGATATCACTAAAATTTTAAACATTTGTAATGAACACGAATTGTTCGTTTCAAGAAAATATTTAACAACTCACTTTAATTAACAATAAAATTAAAACACGTATCGTTCAGGTTTTTAATCTTTACGATACGTGTTTTATTATGTTTATCAATATTGTAACTTAATGATTACTTCTTATTACCTTTAGTAAGTTTATACAAGGCATTTTGCGCATGATGGTTTGCTTCCTTATTTTGCGCTCTTGGTATCCATTTGACAAATAATAAATCAAATTCATGTTCCATTTTAAGCACTTGTTTCAAATAAGGTTTAAATTTTTCATTTTTTACTTGTCCCTTATTTAAAGTATCTTCTATTAATTTAGAATCTGTATAAACCAAAGCAGTCTTTATATCTATTGCTTGCGCTTGTTCTAATGCAAATACTAATCCTGCCCATTCTGCAGTATGGTTATCCATTAACCCTAAATCAATGGTATAGTGATATCTTTGTTCTTCAGTAATGATGACCACAGCGCCTACACTTTGCCCTGGATTACCGGCTGTAGCTGCATCGAAAAATATTTTTGCCATAACTTCACCTACAAATTATATTTATTCTATCTTACCAAACGCTATGTTGTTATACTATATTTTTGAAACAAATTACTTGTTAATATACAACATGTTTCGTATTATAAATTACAAATAATAAACTTTACTAAAACACTCGGGATTAAGGAGAGGTTGTTTATGAAACAACTATTTATAATTCACGGCTACCAAGCAAGCACAAATAGTCATTGGTTCCAATGGTTAGCAGACAAAATGGCAAAGTATGGCTATAAGACACAAATCGTCTATTTACCTAATAGTAAAAATCCAGATTTTAAACAATGGGAACAAGCATTAAAAGATAATTTAGATAATAAACTTAATAACCAAACTATAATTGTAGCTCATAGTCTAGGTGTTATTACTACCTTGAATTATTTATCAAAGCTAAATCAAATGCCAAAAATAAAAGGATTATTTTTAGTTTCAGGATTTATTCAGACATTAAATAATATTCCAGAACTTGATAACTATATTCAACAATGTAAAGTGACGCCTGAAAATATACAAGCAAGCCATATTTATTCTATAGCTGCAAATCAAGATCCAGTTGTAAATATAAAATCATCTGAACAATTATCAAATGCATTCAACATCGATACTTATACAATTCAACATAACGGACACTTTTTAGGAAATGAAGGTTACGAAACATTTAGTGAATTATATAATTTGATATCTAAAACGCTGTGAAATATCTAAATACTAATAAAGTGGTTAGGTTATATTAGAACTTCTTTGATAAATGACTATGGAGCTTCAATTGATAAGTGATTAATAGGTATAGAAAAGACTGCTCACATAATAAACTTAAGCATGTTTATTATATTTTCGAAATTTTGGGCGGATTCTTACGGGATTAGCACTTACTGAAGTCTACATGTTGAAGTAGGGACCGTGGAAACCATGCCCAAATCATTGAAAAATTTTTACAAATAAAAAAGTGAACCTAAATACATTTTAGGCTCACTTAAAAATATACATTTCATTTACTAATTCAAAACTTAGATTCAAAACATATTTAATATCCTTCATCTAATTTTTGTATCTTACCTTTACGATACATAGATTTCGCCCAGTATCCAAAAGGAACATTAAAAATCGTTGAAATTACTTTTAATAAATACGTCGTAATAAAGATTTCAAAGACAGCACCATTCGGCATTGAACCAATAAAGGCAATCGCTACAAATAATGCAGTATCAATAATATTACTAATAATCGTACTACCATATGCCCTTACAATAAACGTTTTATCCGAACTAAAAACTTTTTTAATCATTGAAAAAATAAATACATCTAAATGTTGACCAATAATATAAGCAATGACTGATCCAAGTGCAATACGTGGCACGACATTAAAGATTGTAGCTAGTGCATGTTGAGACGTATCAATAGTAGACGGAATAAAATGAAGCGACATTTGCATCACAATAATCATCACTAAAGTAGAACTAAACCCAATCCATACAGCACGTTTTGCTACTTTCCGACCATAAATATCATTTAAAATATCCGTGGCCAAATAAATAGAAGCAAACATTACATTACCTAAAGTTGCTGAAATTGAAAATAAATCAACTGTTTTAAGTACTTGAATATTAGCAATAATTGTACCAATTGCAATCCAAGCAATTAAGCCTTGTTTGCCAAACATTCTATACATAAACACTAATAATAAAAACGTTACAACAAAGGTGAAAACACCAAATAATTCATTAAACAATAAAAAATCCTCCTAAATTTTGATGATGCGGGTGTTTAGAAACCGCTATTAAACAACTGATTTATTTTACCAAAATATTATAAAATTGCAACCCCCTGAAAATAATAAAAATATCTAATTTTTTCAACTTTAGCCAATACAGTTTTTATATTAAACAATTGTAGTTACAAATGATATAATACGAACAAGTGACCTATACTTAATAAAGATAATTACACATAACATATATCTTTGTTAATTTTCAAAAATAGGAGCGTGACAAATATTTTAACTTATTCAGAAAAAGAAGCGATTGATGCAATCGATTACCTCATGAACACTTATTGTAATCAATGCTTATTAAAGAGTCATAAGAGAAAAACAGAAGGTAAAACACAAGCACATCATTTTTGTATAAATGAATGTTCGATAGGCAAACAAATTAAACAATTAGGAAACGAATTACAATAAGGAGGCAGTTATATTGGATATCAAAGGAATAGAACAAACACCAAGCCCTAATACAATTAAGGTTGTTTTAAATGAAGCTAGAGAAGGTAATCAATCAAATACTTATAATGCTGAGAAAGAAGATCAACCAGCATTTATTAACGCACTGTTAGCAATTGAAGAGGTTACTTCAATTTTTTATGTCATGGATTTCTTAGCTATTAATAAAAGTGACGAATCTGACTGGGATACGATTATTCCTAAAATCACAGAAACTTTAGAAGAAGCGTAAAAAGGAGGTACCTTTATGGAAATAGTTCGCGTAGAACCTACACCAAGTCCTAATACCATGAAAATTGTGTTAAATGAAAAAAGGCAAGATAATAAATCTAATACGTATACTTCTATACAGGATGGACAACCTCATTTCATCAATGACATTTTAGCAATTGAAGGCGTCAAATCTATCTTTCATGTCATGGACTTTTTAGCTGTAGACAAGAAGCCAAAATTTGATTGGGAAGAAGTGTTACCTCAAGTTACAGCAACACTGAAAGAAGATGAAGCAGCAACTGCAAACGAAGCTGTTCCTGACGAACATTTCGGTGAAGTGAAAACAGAAGTATTAAAATTTAAAGGCATACCATATCAAATTAAGTTGACGACCAATACAGAAGAAAAAAGAAAGCAACTACCTGAAATCTTTGTTGACAGTATGTTAGCTGCTCAAAAAGATGAAGATAACATTGTCTTTTTAAGAAAATGGGAAGACTTAGGTGTCAGATATGGCGAATTAGATGAGGTTATGGCAGAGGTTTTTGAAGAAATTACTGCAGTTTACCCAGAATCGACCTTAAAGCAACTGGTCGAGGAAGCACTAGCAACAGATGTGGTTATACCAGAAAAGTCATATCAGCATGTGACATTAGAAACTTATCAATCTGCAAAAGATTGGAAAGATAAGTTAAGAATGTTAAAATCATTTCCTACACCAACGAAAACAGATTTCCCGTTATTAGGGGAAGCATTAAATGAGACTAAAATTCCATTGCGCCGAGAAGCAGTAGTACTTCTTGGTATGATTGAGGATGAAGCAGTATTACCTTATTTATATAAAGGGTTAAATGATAAGAGTCCAGCTGTAAGACGTACTGCGGGTGATTGCCTTAGTGATTTAGGATTTAAAAAGGCCTTGCCAGAAATGGAAAATGCACTTGATGATCCTCAAAAAATTGTCCGTTGGCGTGCTGCAATGTTTATATTTGACGAAGGAAATCAGGAGCAATTACCTGCTTTGAAGGCACATGCAAATGATCCAGCTTATGAGGTTAAATTACAGATAGAAATGGCAATATCACGTATTGAAAATGGAGACGAAGCACTGGGTTCAGTGTGGAAACAAATCGCTAATCGAAATAAAAACAGTTAATTATAGGAGTTGTTATACATGAATGCATACGAAGCATATATGAATGAGCTAGCTACGCAAATGCGTACAGAATTGACGGGTAGAGATTTCAAAAGTTTAGAAAGTGCAGAAGCCGTTAAAGACTTTATGGATAAAGTTAAAGAAGATGAAACAACATTTGTTGTTATTAATTCAACATGTGGCTGTGCTGCAGGTTTAGCTAGACCAGCAGCGGTAACTGTTGCTGAACAAAATGACAAAAAACCTACGCATAAAGTTACAGTATTTGCTGGACAAGATAAAGAGGCTACTGCCGAAATGAGAGATTATATTCAACAGGTACCTTCTAGTCCATCTTATGCATTATTTAAAGGGACAGAATTGAAGCATTTTATACCACGTGAACATATAGAAGGTAGAGATATCCAAGATATCTGTATGGATATTAAAGATGCTTTTGACGATTATTGTTAATTGTCGACTACATTATATATTCTAGATTTATATTTTTAAAATAGACTAATTCGAACCAGTGCTTACAATTCAAATTTTCTATAATATGGATTGTGAACACTGGTTTTTAATATGTTAAGTCATAGTTCAAACCATTTAACAGTCAGTGTAAAATATATCAATTATTTTCTCCACACTGGCTTTAAAATATATTCATTTTCCAATATGATAAACTTAACTAATAATAAAAGGAGAAGGAGTGCATTATTATGCAAAATACCTTTGATCAATCTTATCACGAATTATGCGAAGCGATATTAGAGATAGGTAAAGAAAAAGAAGACCGCACAAACACAGGAACAATTTCAAAATTTGGCCATCAGTTACGTTTTGATTTAACACAAGGATTCCCACTATTAACTACAAAAAAAGTGTCGTTTAAATTAATTGCAACTGAACTGTTATGGTTTATTAAAGGCGATACAAATATTAAATACTTGTTACAATATAATAATAATATTTGGAATGAATGGGCTTTTGAAAATTATATCCAATCAAGTGATTACAATGGTCCGGATATGACTGATTTTGGTCATAAATCACAAACTGATTCAGAATTTAACGAACTTTATAAGGCTGAAATGCAAAAATTTAAGCAAGCCATTTTGACAGATGACGTATTTGCAGAAAAATATGGAAATCTTGGAAATGTATACGGAAAACAGTGGCGTGATTGGATAGATAAAGATGGTAATCATTTTGATCAATTAAAAACAGTGATTGATCAAATTAAACATAATCCTAATTCTAGAAGACACATTGTTTCAGCATGGAATCCAACAGAAATTGATACTATGGCTTTACCACCATGTCATACAATGTTTCAATTCTATGTACAAGACGGTAAATTAAGTTGTCAACTCTATCAACGAAGTGCAGATATATTCCTCGGTGTTCCATTTAACATTGCAAGCTATAGTTTACTAACACATTTAATTGCTAAAGAGTGTAATTTAGAAGTTGGAGAATTTATTCATACATTTGGTGATGCTCATATTTATTCAAATCATATCGACGCAATTGAGACACAGTTAGCTAGAGAGAGTTATGCTCCACCACAATTAAAAATTAATAGCGATGCCTCTATTTTTGATATTGAATACGAAGACTTAGAAATTGTAGATTATGAATCTCATCCAGCAATTAAAGCACCAATTGCAGTATAAAACCGCTTTTTATTTAATAAATTGCACACTTTACTATATAATAATTGAGAGTTCATACAATTTTGAAAAATAGCTCACACAAAGGGAGGACCATCATGACACTTTCAATATTAGTGGCACATGATCAACAGAGGGTAATTGGCATTGACAATAAACTTCCTTGGCATTTGCCAAATGATTTGAAACATGTAAAATCTTTAACGACTGATAACACTTTAGTTATGGGTAGAGCAACGTTCGACTCGATTGGAAAGCCATTACCAAATAGACGTAACGTGGTATTAACTAGGAATAAAGCTTTCCATCATGAAGGTGTCGATGTGATACATTCTATTGATGAAATATTCGAATTACCAGGTCATGTATTTATCTTTGGTGGCCAAACATTATTTGAAGCACTAATTGATCAAGTTGACGATATGTATATCACAGTGATTGAAGATAAATTTAATGGCGATACCTTTTTCCCACCTTATACATTTGAAGAATGGGAAGTAGAATCAGCAGTAACAGGTGAATTAGATGAAAAGAACACTATTCCTCATACATTTTTACATTTAATTCGTAAGCAACATTAACAGGAGGAAATATATGAGTAAAAAGAAAATAGTGACGGACTCAACATCGGATCTTTCTCAAAAATATTTAACTGATAACGATATTAATGTTATTCCATTAAATCTAACGATAGATGGTAAATCATTTGCTGACCAAATTGATATTTCATCAGAAGCTTTTATAGAAAAAATTGAAAATGATGCAGATGTTAAAACAAGTCAACCTGCCATTGGCAAGTTTATAGATTTATATGATGAATTAGGTGCAGATGGTTCAGAAATCATTAGTATCCATATGACTTCTGGATTAAGTGGTACGTATCAAACTGCTTTGCAAGCAAGTCAAATGACTAAGAGTAATGTCACAGTTATCGATTCAAAATCCATATCCTATGGTTTAGGCTATCAAGTACAACATGTAGTCAAATGGAATAATGAGGGACTATCAACTACAGACATCGTTAACCAAATTAATGAATTACAAAAAGATATCAAACTCTACGTTGTTATCGGTCAGTTAAACCAATTAATTAAAGGTGGCCGCATCAGTAAGACAAAAGGTTTAATCGGTAATATGATGAAAATTAAACCTATAGGCACATTAGTTGATGGTAAAATAGAACTTATCCATAATTCACGTACACAAAATGCAAGCATTCAGTATTTGAAAAAGGAAATCACACAATTTATTGGAGATAAAAAAATTAAATCCATTGGAATTGCACATGCAAATATAATTGAATTCGTTGATAAAATCAAAAAACATTTCACTGAAGAATTTAATTTCACTCAATATGATACTAATGTTACAACGCCTGTGATTTCAACGCATACAGGACAAGGTGCAATCGGACTTGTCGTGCTTAGATCCTAAAAGCGAGCTGTCGTAAATATTACAATTAAATCTTGTCTTAAATAAATATTCAATCAATTTTATAGCAAATTCCTTAAATTAGTGGTAATTTTATGACAAAATAGTATTAGGAGGGGTTTCATGGCTTATGCGACATTAGCAGGCGGTTGTTTTTGGTGTTTAGTTAAACCCTTCACCTCATATCCAGGTATTGAAACAGTAGTTTCAGGGTATAGTGGTGGACATGTGGATCATCCTACTTACGAAAGTGTAAGTAAGAATCAAACTGGACATGTGGAAGCAGTTCAAATCACTTATGATCCAGAAGTAACTACATTCGAGAATATTCTTGATGTATATTTCAAAACATTTGATCCAACTGATAATGGCGGACAATTCTTTGACCGTGGCGAACATTATCAACCAGTCATCTTTTATCACGATGAACACCAAAAGCAAGCAGCAGAAGCAAAAATACAAGAATTGAACGAACAAGCAATCTTTGATAAACCAGTAATAACACCCATTAAACCGTATAAAAATTTCTATCCTGCCGAATCTTATCATCAAGATTATTATAAAAAGAATCCGCTACATTATGAGCAATATCAACGCGGTTCAGGAAGAAAAGCTTTTATAGAAAAACATTGGGGGAAACAAAATGATTAAAAAGTCAAAAAATGATTTAACTGAAATGGAATATCTTGTAACTCAAGAAAATGGAACTGAACCACCTTTTCAAAATGAATATTGGAATCATTTTGAAAAAGGTATTTATGTTGATAAAATTTCAGGTAAGCCATTATTTACATCTGAAGAAAAATTTGAATCAGATTGTGGTTGGCCTAGTTTTTCTAAAGCCTTGGATGACGATGAAATCATTGAATTAGTCGATAAATCCTTTGGCATGGTTCGAACTGAAGTGCGTTCAGAAGATGCAAATAGTCACCTTGGACATGTCTTTAATGATGGTCCAACTGAAAGTGGCGGATTACGTTACTGCATTAATTCTGCAGCAGTACAATTTATTCCATTCGATAAATTGGAAGAATTAGGTTATGGAGATTTAATACCACATTTTGAAAAATAAGGAGCGAACAAGTTATGTTTAAAAAGTTATTTGGTAAAAACAAAGAAGTAAATAAAGATAGTGAAATTTTTGCACCACTTACTGGAGAATATGTAAAAATAGAAGACATTCCAGACCCTGTCTTCGCACAAAAAATGATGGGTGAAGGCTTTGGAATTAACCCAACTGAAGGTGAAGTTGTATCACCAATTGAGGGTAAAATTGATAACGTCTTCCCAACTAAACATGCTATCGGATTAAAAGCAGACAATGGTCTAGAATTATTAGTTCATATCGGTTTAGATACCGTACAATTAGACGGAGAAGGATTTGAAATTTTAGTTGAAAGTGGCGACACTGTAAATGTTGGTGACCCGATTCTTCGCTTCGACTTAAATTATATTAAAGAAAATGCAAAATCTGTTATTTCACCTATTATTATCACTAACTCTGATAATACTACATCTGTTTCAATTGCTGATGTGGCATCAGTTACTAAAGGTGAAACTAAAATTGTTGATGTGACAATGAATTAATGAAAGACCATTCATTTTATCAATTTGTATTAACCGTACGTGGTCGTAATGATGAGAAAGGTAGATTAGCTGAAGAAATTTTTGATGATTTATCCTTTCCAAAGCACGAAAAAGACTTCCATTCTTTATCAGATTATATAGAAACACAAAGTACGTTCACTATTTCTATGTCTGTGTTTGATGATTTATATGAAGAATATACGGAATGGTTAAAATTTTAAATCACTTAATATTTGTCGATATATATATAAGTATATTAAAATATTAATGTGTCATATAAGATGCTGGGATTAATCGAATATGGTTCAATCCCAGCTATTTTTATTTTCATAAAAAATATAATTGATAAATTGTACATAAGTATTAGGAAGTGATGAAATGTCGGATAATAAAGAAATTCAAGAGCAAGATCAACCAGTAGAACAACAACAAAAACGCGTAAGTTTCAAAAAAAGTAACCTGATTTTATTATTACTGACAACAATTATTTTGACGGTATTAATTACAGTATTTGCTACGATTGCAATTAGCCATTGGACGAGCGGACTAAATGGGCAACAACGTGCTGAAATGAAAAAAGTTCAACAAGTATATAAAATTTTAAATGACGAATATTATAAGAAAACAAATTCTGAAAAATTATCCGAAGCTGCAATAGATGGCATGGTTAAAGACCTAGACGACCCATATTCTGAATATATGACTAAAAAGGAAACAACATCATTTAATGAAGATGTTTCAGGTGATTTTGTCGGAATAGGTGCTGAAATGCAGAAGAAAAATAATAAAATTGAAATTACCAGTCCTATGAAAAGTTCTCCAGCTGAAAAAGCTGGTATTCGACCAAAAGATGTTGTGACAAAGGTTAATGGCAAGTCAGTAAAAGGCAAGCCTTTAGAAAGTATTGTAAAACAAGTAAGAGGAAAACAGGGAACAAAGGTCACTTTAACTATTGAAAGGGCCAATCAAGAACATGAAATTACGATAAAGAGAGATAAAATACACGTTAAAAGTGTAGAATATAAAAAGCATAAAAACATCGGTGTGTTTACGATTAATAAATTCCAAAATAGTACATCTGGCGAACTCAAGTCGGCAATCATTAAAGCGCATAAAGATGGTGTGAGAAATATTGTGATTGATTTAAGAAATAATCCAGGTGGTTTATTAGATGAAGCTGTTAAAATGGCCAATATCTTTATTGATAAAGGGGATACAGTGGTCCAATTACAAAAAGGAAATCATAAAGAAAAAGTAACGGCACCTAATGATGCATTAAATGAAGCTAAAGATATGCATGTCTCTATATTGGTAAATAAAGGTTCTGCAAGTGCTTCTGAAGTATTTACTGGTGCTATGAAAGACTATAATAAGGCAAAGGTTTATGGTACAAAAACGTTTGGTAAAGGTATTGTACAAACAACACACGAATTTAGTGATGGTTCATTATTAAAGTTTACTAATATGAAATGGTTAACGCCTAAAGCGCACTACATTCATGGTAAAGGTATTAAACCCGATGTGAAAATTTCTGAACCAGCCTACCAATCTTTAAATGTAATTCCTAATAAAAAGGTTTATAAACTAAATGATACGGATAAAAATGTTAAGACCATGAAAATTGGTTTAACAGCATTAGGCTTTAAAGTTGATAATGAATCCGAAAAATTTGATAGTTCTTTAGAATCTGCAATTAAAGCATTCCAAAGAAAGAATGATTTAACTGTCACTGGAGAATTTGATAAAAAAACGAATGAAAAATTCACTCAAGAACTAGTTAATAAAGCTAATGGTGAAGATACTGTATTACAGAATTTATTGCAAAAATTAAATTAAATGTAAGAGGTGTTTTTAATGATTAGAGTTGCAACACTGAGAGACTTAAACAGTATTTTAACAATTGTTGAAGAAGCTAAAGCTGTTATGCAGCAAGATAACAATAATCAGTGGGATGAACACTATCCAGTCGAAAGTCATTTTGAAGAAGATATCAATAAAGAAACCTTATATGTATTAGAAGAAAGTGATGAAATTTATGCATTTATTGTGGTCGACCAAAGTCAATCTGAGTGGTATGATAATTTAAAATGGCCTGTTAATAGAGAAGGTGCGTATGTTATCCATAGACTTGCAGCATCAGCAGAATATAAAGGTGCTGCAACAAAATTATTTGATTTTGCAGTCAACCTAGCTTTAGATCATGATATTCATGTCATGATTACCGATACCTTTGCACTTAATAAACGTGCACAAGGATTATTCGAAAAATTCGGTTTCAATAAAGTTGGTGAAGCAAAAATTGATTACCATCCGTATAACAAAGGCGAACCATTTTATGCATATTATAAAAATTTAGAAGAATAGAGGTTTTATTATGTCGAAAATCGCTTTTACAGGAGGCGGCACAGTTGGGCATGTATCAGTAAATTTAAGCTTGATTCCAACTGCAATAGAAGAAGGCCATGAAGCATTTTATATTGGCTCTAAAACTGGTATTGAACGAGAAATGATCGAATCTCAATTACCTGAAGTACAATATCATGCGATTTCTAGTGGTAAATTACGTAGATATATATCTTGGGAGAATATTAAAGATGTGTTTAAAGTACTCAAGGGTATCATCGATGCACGTAAAGTGTTAAAGAAAGAACAACCTGATTTACTTTTTTCAAAAGGTGGATTTGTATCAGTACCAGTTGTCATTGCAGCTAAAAGCTTAAAAATTCCAACAATTATTCATGAATCTGATTTAACACCTGGCTTAGCCAACAAAATTTCGTTAAAATTTGCCAAAAAAATCTATACTACCTTTGAGGATACACTTCAGTATTTACCTCAAGACAAGGCAGATTTTGTTGGAGCTACGGTACGCGAAGACCTAAAATCTGGAGACAAAAAACGAGGTTATCAATTAACTCACTTTAATGAAAATAAAAAGGTCTTACTTGTAATGGGTGGTAGCTTAGGCAGTAAGAAATTAAATGAAATCATACGTCAAAATTTAGCTGCTTTGCAAGAAACATATCAAATCATCCATTTGACTGGTAAAGGCTTGCTAGATTCTGCATATAACGATAAAGATGGTTATGTACAATTTGAGTTCGTTAAAGATGATTTAACAGACTTACTGGCAATTACTGATACTGTAATCAGTCGAGCGGGTTCAAATGCAATTTATGAATTTTTAACGTTAAAAATTCCTATGTTACTCATTCCACTTGGTTTAGATCAATCGCGTGGAGATCAAATTGATAATGCAAAGAATTTTGAATCTAAAGGCTTTGGTAGAACAATTCCAGAAGATACATTAACTGAAGAAGACTTAATTAAACAACTGCAAGAAATTGAAGCAAATAGAACAACTATCATTGAGCAAATGAGCGTTTATAAAGAAAGCTTCACACGTTATGATTTATTCCACAAAATTTTACAAGATGCAAAATAAGAACTGGAGGTGTGTGCAATGAGTCGTTGGAAAAGAATATCCTTACTAATTATATTCACATTGATCTTTGGCATCATTGCATTCTTGCATGAATCCAGATTAGGCAAGTGGATTGATAATGAAGTTTATGAATTTATATATTCATCTGAGAGCTTTATTAGTACATCAATCTTCTTAGGATTTACCAAAGTTGGAGAAGTTTGGGCAATGGTCACATTATCCTTATTACTCGTGGCATATTTAATGTTAAAACGATTAAATATTGAAGCGCTATTCTTTGCAATTGCAATGAGTTTATCAAGTACTTTAAATCCATTGCTCAAAAATATATTCGATAGAGAGAGACCAACGCTATTAAGATTGATTGATATCTCAGGATTTAGCTTTCCAAGTGGTCATGCAATGGGAGCAACAGCATTTTTTGGAAGCTCGATTTATATTGTTAATAGAGTATTAAAAGGTAATTCCAAGGCATTTATGATAGGATTATGTGCTTTATTTATAATTATGATCTCATCGTCTCGTGTATATCTCGGTGTACATTATCCGACTGATATTATAGCTGGAATTATCGGTGGTGCATTTTGTGTAGTATTATCAACATTAATCCTAAGACATAAACTACAAATATAATAAGTTATAATTTTAAAAAGCAGTTAGATGAAAAAATCATCTAACTGCCTTTTTTGTGTCAAAATTTATTATAAAAGCCGATTTTACAAAGTAAAACCGGCTTTTATATTTCACGTCGTCTCGCAACGTTAGTCTTTTACGGGCATATAAAAGGGGATATTTATGAAAATGATTAATCCAACTAAGAACAAATATGTGTGGGGGGAATGTCTTATGTTTGGAATTGATAATCATTTTCAATTACATTATACATCACTGAGAATAATTGTCAATTAGAAATCGTAATTTTTTTAAATTCATTTAAAAACGCTTTCTGTAACACTAATTCAGTGATAAAAATGATTATAAATGATATTCATTCTCAATACAAATAATAAAGATTAAAATAACAAATTATCAACAATTTAAGATAATAACTTTCTACATGAATTATTTTCCTTTAATATATAGGTGAGGTGCGGAACTAATGACAAAAATTTTAATTGTAGAAGATGAACAAAATCTTGCTCGATTTATAGAACTTGAATTGGAGCATGAAAATTATACTGTAGATATTGAAAACGATGGAAAATTAGGTCTAGAAAAGGGATTAACAAACAGTTATGACTTAATTCTATTAGATCTAATGTTACCTAATATCAACGGACTTGAAATATGTCGCCAAATCAGACAAAGCCAAACAACACCTATTATAATTATCACTGCAAAGAGTGATACATATGATAAAGTGGCTGGCCTCGATTATGGCGCTGATGATTATATCGTAAAGCCATTTGATATAGAGGAACTACTAGCAAGAATTAGAGCCATGTTGCGAAGACAACCTAAGAAAAACATCATTGACATAAAAGGGCTTATTATAGATAAAGATGCCTTTAAAGTTACTGTTGATGGTATGCCTTTAGACTTAACAAAAACTGAATATGATTTACTTTATTTGCTCGCTGAAAATAAGAACCATGTAATGCAACGCGAACAAATAATAACAGATGTGTGGGGATATGATAGTGAAGTCGAAACGAATGTAGTTGACGTTTATATTAGATATCTTAGAAATAAATTAAAACCATTTGGCAAAGATAAATATATTGAGACAGTACGTGGTGTCGGGTATGTGATAAGGCAATGAAACAACGTAAATTACGTACAAAGTGGATGATTATTACAACGACTATCACTTTTCTAACTATATTCTTTTTCAGTATCATAATCATATTTTTCTTAAGCAGTTCATTAAGACATAACGAACTTGATGAGGCAGAAAGAAGTTCTGAAGATATTCAAAAGCTATTTGATACTAAAAAGTTATCCGAAATCACACCATTAGATTTAAATGCAGCGCTAGGGAATTTTCAAAAAGTAATGTTATTTAATGAAGACGGCAAGAAAATAATAGAAACGTCTAACAGTCATTCCATCGATATTTCACCGAGATTGCAAAAAACGGATATTAATCATGTTATCGTAAAAAATGAACAAAACAACGATTATCTTGTTATCACACGTCATATTGATATGCCAAATTTTAAAGGCTATAGTGTCGTCGTACATTCATTGGAAGACTATAATGCACTCGTAAGTTCACTGTACTTTTTAGCACTCATCTTTGGAGTGATTGCAACCTTTATCACTGCAATTATTAGTTACTTCTTTTCATCACAAATAACGAAACCACTCATATTAATGTCGAATAAGATGCAACAAATTCGACGAGACGGCTTCCAAGAAAAAGTAGAACTCACAACAAACTATGAAGAAACAGATAATTTAATAGTCACTTTTAATGCAATGATGTACCAATTAGAAGAATCATTTAATCAACAGCGTCAATTTGTAGAAGATGCTTCACACGAATTACGAACTCCTTTACAAATTATTCAAGGCCATTTGAATTTGATACAACGCTGGGGTAAGAAAGATGCAGCAATCTTAGAAGAATCACTTGATATTTCTTTAGAAGAAATGAACCGTATCACTAAATTAGTAGAAGAATTGTTATTACTTACTAAAGATAATACGAATACTAAATTCAAAGAATTAGAAAACGTGGAAATTAATCATGAAATATCATCCCGTATTAAATCATTAGAACAATTACACCAAGACTATACCTTTGAATTTGAACCTTATGCGAAACCGATAAATATTAAAATTGATCGTTATCAATTAGAGCAAGTATTAATTATATTTATCGATAACGCTATGAAATATGATCAAATTAATAAGTATATTCATATTCAAACCAACCTTAAGAACAAACAAATTTCAATAGAAATTACTGACCATGGTGTCGGTATACCTAAGGAAGATATAGAATTTATATTTGATCGCTTTTATAGAGTAGATAAATCTCGCTCACGAAAATTAGGCGGTAATGGATTAGGATTATCCATTGCCAAAAAAATTATCGAACTAAATAATGGAACAATACAAGTTGAAAGTGAACTAGGGAAATATACCACTTTTAGAATAGTATTTTAACGTTTAGACAGACTACAACTATTAAATGTTCAAATTTTATATGTTACACTATTAAATATAAAATATAAAAAGCAGAACCATTTTAAATGAGGTTCTGCTTTTTTCATAGAACTAGGTTATTGGCACTTTAATTTGAATAAATTTAATGCTATTATTGTTGTGTAAGCGTTTCAACTATTTTGTGGAGGGTGTAAAATGAGCAACGAAAAACAGGTTTCCGAGGCACCTGTAAATTTCGGGGCAAATCTTGGATATGTTTTGGATTTATATGATATATATCTAAACGATCCTGCTTCAGTCCCTGAAGATTTGCAAGTCCTATTTAGTACAATTAAAGACGGTGAAGCAAACATCGCAACAAATACAACAAATCAATCTCAATCGACTAAAGGCGACAGTACTATTAAACGTGTGATGCGCCTAATCGATAATATTCGCCAATATGGGCATTTATTGGCAGATATTTATCCAGTCAACAGACCAGCGAGAGAACATGTTCCAAAATTAAGTATAGAAGATTTTAATTTAGATCGTGAAACGCTTGAATCTATCTCAGCTGGTATCGTTTCTGAGCATTTTAAAGATATTTATGATAATGCTTACGAAGCAATCGTACGTATGGAAAAGCGATATAAAGGACCAATCGCTTTCGAATATACTCATATTAACAATAATAAAGAGCGCGTATGGTTGAAGAGACGAATCGAAACACCATACAAAGCCTTATTAAATGAAAATCAAAAAATTGAACTATTTAAAAAATTAGCACATGTTGAAGGCTTTGAGAAATATCTACACAAGAATTTCGTTGGAGCAAAACGTTTTTCAATTGAAGGTGTAGACTCACTCGTTCCAATGCTTCAACAAACATTAAAGTTAGCCAGTGATGAAGGTATACAGAATATTCAAATCGGTATGGCACACCGAGGCAGACTAAATGTACTGACTCACGTACTTGAGAAACCATATGAAATGATGATTTCTGAATTTATGCATACTGATCCTATGAAGTTCCTACCTGAGGATGGAAGCCTTCAGCTTACTTCTGGTTGGTCAGGAGATGTGAAATACCATTTAGGTGGCGTAAAAACTACTCAATCTTATGGAATTGAACAACGTATTTCATTAGCAAATAACCCTAGTCACTTAGAAATCGTTTCACCAGTAGTGTTAGGTAAGACAAGAGCAGCACAAGATGATACGCATAAATCAGGTGCAGTTTCAACAGAATTTAAAAAATCAATGCCAATTATCATTCATGGTGATGCAGCTTATCCTGGACAAGGCATAAACTTTGAAGCGATGAACTTAGGTAATTTAGATGGTTATTCTACGGGTGGTTCATTACACATCATCACAAATAACCGTATTGGCTTTACTACTGAACCACATGATGGTCGTTCAACAACATATTCTTCAGATGTTGCTAAAGGATATGATGTGCCAATCATGCATGTAAATGCAGATGATGTTGAAGCTACTATTGAAGCAATTGAAATTGCAATGGCATTCAGAAAGGAATTCCATAAAGACGTTGTTATTGACCTTGTTGGTTATCGTCGTTACGGGCATAACGAAATGGATGAACCATCTATTACAAACCCACTACAATACCATGAAATTCGTAAACATGATCCAGTAGATGTTCTTTACGGTAAACAACTCGTAAATGAAGGTATTATCACTGAAGATCAAATGAATCAAATTATCGACGATGTACAAAAAACATTACGTGCAGCACATGATAAAATTGATAAAAACGATAAAATGGACAATCCAGATATGCAAAAACCTGAAAGTCTAGCTGAACCTATCCAAACTAAAGATGAAGATGTCAGCTTGGAACGTTTGAAAGAAATCAATGATGCGATGTTAACTTATCCATCAGGTTTCAATGTTCTTAAAAAATTAAATAAAGTACTTGAAAAACGACAAGAACCATTTGAAAGTGAAGAAGGATTAGTTGATTGGGCACATGCTGAGCAATTAGCATTTGCAACAATTACGCAAAACGGAAATCCAATTCGTTTGACTGGTCAAGACAGTGAACGTGGTACATTTAGCCATCGTCATGCAGTTCTACATGATCCTGATACTGGGGAAGAATATGTGCCATTACACCATGTTCCTAACCAAAAAGCGACTTTCGAAGTACGAAATTCACCACTTTCAGAAGCAGCAGTCGTTGGTTTCGAATATGGATATAACGTGCAAAACAAAGCATGTATGACGATTTGGGAAGCTCAGTACGGAGATTTCTCTAATATGGCTCAAATGATATTCGATAATTTCTTATTCAGTGCTCGCGCTAAATGGGGAGAACGTTCAGGCTTAACATTGTTATTACCACATTCATTTGAAGGTCAAGGACCTGAACACTCATCTGCTCGTTTAGAGAGATTCTTACAACTTGCAGGCGAAAACAACACAACAGTTGTTAATTTATCTAGTTCTAGTAACTATTTCCATTTATTACGTGCACAAGCTGCTAATTTAGATTCTCAATCTATGAGACCTTTAGTAGTTATGTCACCTAAGAGCTTATTACGTAACAAGACGGTAGCGGATCCAATTAGCAAATTTACTACAGGAAAATTCGAACCAATTTTACCTGAGGCACATGATAAAAATACCGTAAAAAAAGTAATACTAGCTTCAGGAAAAATGTTTATCGATTTAAAAGAATACTTAGCAAAAAATCCAGATGAGTCTATTCTTTTAATCGCTGTAGAAAGATTGTATCCATTCCCAGTTTCAGAAATTGAAGCATTGTTGAATGAGTTACCAAATCTAGAAAATGTAGCCTGGGTACAAGAAGAACCTAAAAACCAAGGCGCTTGGTCATTTGTTTATCCATATTTAAAAGAACTTACAACAGACAAGTATGATTTAAGTTATCATGGTCGTATTCAACGTTCAGCTCCAGCTGAAGGTGACGGTGAAATACACAAACTCGTTCAAAATATGATACTAGAACAAAGTACAAAAATTAACTAGGGGGAAGTTAAGCATGCCAGAGGTAAAAGTTCCAGAATTAGCAGAATCAATCACAGAAGGTACCATTGCAGAATGGTTAAAACAAGTAGGCGATAGCGTTGAAAAAGGAGAAGCTATTGTCGAATTAGAAACAGATAAAGTAAATGTTGAAGTTGTTTCTGAAGAGGCAGGCGTAATCCAAGAACAATTAGCTAACGAAGGTGATACAGTTGAGGTAGGTCAAGCAATTGCTGTCGTTGGTGAAGGAAGTGGCAATGCAGATGGCGGCTCAACAAATGATGCGCCTAAACAAGAAGAAGCTAAACAAGAAACAAGTAATGAGAATGATAAATCAAATGAGGAATCATCTAAACAAGATGCATCTTCATCTTCAGATAAAGACTCACACCAACGTGTCAATGCTACACCATCTGCGCGTAAATATGCCCGTGAAAAAGGCATTGATTTATCAGAAGTAGCACCACAATCAAATGATATTGTCCGTAAATCTCATGTAGACCAAAGTCAATCAAATAATCAACAGGCATCACAACCTGCTGCAAAAGAAGAACCTAAAAAAGCACAACCACAAAATCCATCTAAACCTGTAATTAGAGAAAAAATGTCACGTCGTAAAAAAACTGCTGCTAAAAAATTATTAGAGGTTTCTAATAATACAGCTATGTTAACGACTTTCAATGAAATTGATATGACAAACGTAATGAATTTACGTAAACGTAAAAAAGAGCAATTCATTAAAGATCATGATGGAACAAAATTAGGTTTCATGTCATTCTTTACTAAAGCAGCTGTCGCAGCATTGAAAAAATACCCTGAAGTAAATGCTGAAATCGATGGAGACGATATGATTACTAAACAATTTTACGATATCGGTGTTGCTGTATCTACTGATGATGGCTTACTTGTACCATTTGTAAGAGATTGCGATAAGAAAAACTTCGCTGAAATTGAAAATGAAATTGCAAACCTAGCGAAAAAAGCACGTGATAAAAAATTAGGTTTAGATGATATGGTAAACGGATCATTTACAATTACTAACGGTGGTATCTTTGGTTCAATGATGTCAACACCAATCATCAATGGTAACCAAGCTGCAATTTTAGGTATGCATTCAATTATAACTCGCCCAATTGCAATAGATGCTGATACTATTGAAAATCGTCCAATGATGTACATTGCATTAAGTTACGATCACAGAATAATCGATGGTAAAGAGGCAGTAGGATTCTTAAAAACAATCAAAGATTTAATTGAAAATCCTGAAGATTTACTATTAGAATCTTAATCCACAACACAAAATAGTTTATAAACCCTAATACAACGGCGTTCAGCGTCGTTGTATTTTTATGCTTTTAAAGATTTAGGGAAATCTACCTTTAAACATACTTCGATTAATTTAAGTAACAATTGAAATAAAAAAACACCTCCGTATGATTCACTTTAAATGAAGTCAACGAAAGTGTTTTTTATATAATTCTACAAATGTTTGGGATCAACTCACAGCTCATATAATCACTATATGAGCTTGTATAAAATAAAGGGATATCTCCTCAATTAATCAATAATGTACAATCATATTAAACCTACATAGGCTTTCTGAATGATTTTCAAATATATGGAAGACATTGCCATTAAACTTTATTGAATCATAGCTGTTAACGTTATAGCGCTCTCCATCTATTGTTAATGATAAATAACCATCATAGACTGTTATATAAACAGTACTGCTAGCGCCATATGGTGTTCCGTTCATAAATCCGTTACGCTGTAAACTAATCATTTTAGATTCGAATTTCTTGTGTATATCAAATGTAAAATATGGATATATTATATAGCCATCATCTGATGATTGTATGGTCTCCAATCGTTCAGCTGAAATTTTCTTCACATGGTTTACATGTATTTCAGTTGTTAGATCTGCAAGTGACAACTTTAAACTATGTGCTATCTTCCATAAAACTGTAAGAGAAGGAGTGGATTCATACCTTTCAATTTGTCCTAACATTGCTTTACTCACTCCAGAAATGGTTGACAAATATTCTAAAGAGTAACCATTTTGTTTTCGATAAAATTTTAAATTCTCTGCAACGATTTTATTGATATCCTCCATTAAACCCACACCTTTATATTCATTTTTCTGTATAAAATAATTAAATCTTTACATATGTTATAACATATTTTTAGACGTTATAACATTATTTGGTATAGGGGAGGGGTCAAGTTATTGTAATAACAGTACATTGTATCATATAGTCGAAAACTAAACTTTGTGATAGTTATTGATATTTTTGATAAAAATACACTGTCATACATATAAGACGAATCGCATTTTTAATTTAACTTGCATTAAAATGTTTATAATAATCTCTTGGGCTACATCCATAAGCTGATTTGAATCTTCTATAAAAATTAGAATAATCTGTGAAACCACATAGATTTGCAACTTGTTGAGGACTTTCTCCTTTTTTTAACATATATTGCGCATTTTGCAGTCTTTTATGTAGCAAATACTTATAGGGTGGATATCCAACTAATTTTGTAAATTGTTCAGTGATTTTATATCTACTTACATAAAATTGTTGCTCTAAATCTTCTAAAGAAATAGGATGGGCAAAATTAACTTCCATATAATCTAATATTTGTCTAACAAGTTCTGAACTGTTCGTTTGGTATGGTTCCAACGTTCTATTATCTTCTGCAACTCTATTTAGAATAATAAAGAATTGTGTTAATAATGCATGTTCATTTAGCTTTTTCCCACTATAATTATGGTCCTGTTCCTTTAATAAACCTTGCCAGATATAATACAATTCTCTTTTTTGTATTTCTGTTAATTGTAAAAGACTTTTGAAATGTACTGAAGAAATATCAAAGCATTGTCCTAAGTCAAAATCTTCAGTAGATAATTTTTTTATCAAATCACGATTAAACCTTAAACCAATTCTTTCAGCATGACCGTCTAATTGCTCATTTAGTTTGTGAAATTCATAGGGTGTGATAATTAATAAAGAACCAACATCTAATTGATATGTACGATCCTCTATTGTATAGATCATGTTGCCTGATAATGAAAAGAATATTTCGTAATGGTCATGATAATGTAGTTCATTACCAAAATGTCCATCACTTATTTTATGCCATGCCGCGTAAGAGCCATGACGATTTAAGGAAATGGTATCTAAGTTGAACATTATTTCATCTTTATATGACATTTAGAATTCCTCCTCAAATAACAATCTTTTCCTCTTTATTTACAATGTTCATAATTTTCTAAAAATATATACTTATATTATAACATTTTTATTGAAAGGATGAGTGACATGGTTAAACCACGTATAGGAGTACAAATGATGATGCTAAAAGAAAAGGTTAATGAAGAAGGTATATATAATGTTTTAAAAAAAGTACACGATCTTGGTTATAACAGTTTTGAAGTATCACAAATTGAAATGTCAGAACATAATGTTTCAGAAATGCAACGTGCAATCAATGATTTAGGTATTGAAATTTCAGCAATGTCTTGTGGTGTTGAAGATATTTCTGAAACAGAAAAATTCCCTGGAGATACATTACAAAACAATATAGACAAAATTATTGCAGATTGTAAGGCAGTGAATTGCAATATTTTAAGAATAGGCATGTTACCAATAAATTATATGGGGTCTAAAGCAAAGGCACTGACATTTGCAAATAAATGTGAGTTTTATGCCAAACAACTAAAAGCTGAAGGAATTGATTTGTATTACCACGCTCATAATTTAGAATTCGTTAAATACGATGGCCATTATATGTTGGATTTAATGCGAGATAATACAACACTTCTTGGCTTTGAATTAGATATTCATTGGATATGGAGAGCTGGACTAGATCCTATTGCAGTACTGAAAAACTATAAAAATAGAATTCGTGCGATTCACTTAAAAGATTACAGAATTGGTGAAATTGATATGGATCAATATCCAGGAGAAGGTCATGAAAAGATTTATTTCATGCTTCATATGATTACTCAGTTTGCGGAACTTGGTGAAGGTAATCTACCATTACCGCAGATTATTCAAGCAGGTTTTGACAGTGGTAGCGAATATTTCTTCGTAGAACAAGATGCACTTTATGGTAAAGATGCTTATGATTGTTTAGTTACAAGCCGTGATTATTTATTGGCTAATGGATACCGAGATTGGTTCTAAACCTCAAAATAACGAACAATTTTGTAAGCGCTAACAAAAGAAAGGTGAATAACATGAATAAAATTAAAATATCAGGATTTTCTGATGAAATTGCTTCGGATTTTACAACACAATTGAAAACTGTTAAAGAGCTAGGTATGAATTATATTTCTTTGAGAGCAATTGATGGGCACAATATTAGTCAATTTACTGCCAATACGATTCAAGACCAAGTCATCCCAAAACTGGAACAATGGGGCATAGCAGTATCTTCCATCGGTTCACCAATTGGAAAGATCTATATTGATGATGAAGTATCTTTTCAACAGCAATTAATAGAATTAGAGGAACTATGTAAAATCGCTAAATTATTAAATTGCGATTACATTAGAATATTCAGTTTTTATATACCAAAAGATAAAAATTTTGATAATTACAAAGTACAAGTAGTAGAAAAATTACAGCAATTTGCAGAAATTGCAGCATCGCATCATGTTACTTTATTACATGAAAATGAAAAAGATATTTTCGGAGATATTGGTCGTCGTTGTAAAACTATTTTAGACGAAGTAGCTTCGGATCATTTTAAAGCAATTTTTGATTTTGCTAACTTTGTGCAATGTGGTGAAGATCCGCAAAATTGCTATAATTTACTCTCTCATTATGTAGACTATATTCATATTAAAGATGCAGTCTATAAAGACAATCTCAATGTCGTTTGTGGTACTGGTGATGGTCAAATTGCAGCAATCTTAAAGCAGTTTTTCAATAATGGTTATTGTGGATTTTTAACATTAGAACCACATTTAGTTCTTTTCGATTCTATAAAAGATTTAGAGATTGAACATTCTACAGAAACGATTGAAAATGCTGCTGCGCAAACTGGCGCAGAGGCATATCAAATACAATAC
>NZ_JBICNX010000359.1:0-461 GCF_043107035.1 Staphylococcus sp. 231237_7MaSpsaltlick | reverse complement strand
TCTTCTGTAGTATTTTGTGAATTACTACTATTTTTTTGTTTTGCCTGTAATTCATTCTTTTCTAACTCTACTTCTTGATACTTGTTGTATCCAAAAAATCCAACAGCTGCTAATATACATAAAATAGCTATTATTGTTATTGTACTTAATAATTTTTTCATCATCTATTCATCCTTAAATTTAATAATTGCCACCTTGACCATTTGCACGAGCTTCTACTTGTCCTCTTAAATATTCTCTATACGCTGGATCTTTTGATAATTCATCAACTGCTTCAGCATCTTCACTTGGCATTCCTTCTTTATAAGCATCAAGAAATTCATCGTCTGACATTTTTTTAGCATCTTCTGCTGTATATTTAGGCTGAGTTTCTTCTGTACCATCTTCATTTGAAGCGTCGCTCCCCCCAGATTGAGCCATAACTTCTTGCTCATATTTCTCTTCTTCATCTGGAGAATCAA
>NZ_JBICNX010000358.1:0-467 GCF_043107035.1 Staphylococcus sp. 231237_7MaSpsaltlick | reverse complement strand
ATCAAAGTTGCAGTAGCTAAAGACGCTGTTAACGTTGATCATGTTCTAAAACTTATTAATAAAGAAGGATTGGAATTACAAGACGATGGAACAGTAAAAGGTTTAGATAAACGCTTAGAAAGTTTCAAAGAAGAAAACGCGCATTTGTTCGGAGGAGTTAAGGCAACTGGTAATACTCCACATGCTGGAGATAATCCTAATAAATATGACGATATTACAAAAGAAAAGTTCAGTGAGTTAACTTATGAAGAACATATTGATTTGATGAACAATAATCCTGAATTATATGAAAAATTATCAAAGTAAAAGGAGATTGAATAATGAAAAATAAACTACAGTTAAATTTACAATTTTTCGCTAGTGAACAAACTAAAAAAGCAGATTTGATTAATCCAGAAGTATTAGCAAATGTAGTGGGTGGGAAATTAGAGAAGGAAATTCGCTTCTCACCATATGCTGTTATTGAT
>NZ_JBICNX010000357.1:0-467 GCF_043107035.1 Staphylococcus sp. 231237_7MaSpsaltlick | reverse complement strand
AGAGACAATCTAAACTCTGTCTGCGAAGGCCAACGACCATCGGGTAATTGTGAAGGGTGTAAGAAATAATCGATGATTTCTTTATTCTCATCAACTTCTATTCTTTGATCATCTTCTAGCCCTTCTATATAATCTATTAATGCTTCGTTCGGAGATTTTTTCGCCAGTTCAATATCACTTATAAAAAAACTATTAAATTCTGGTTTGGGCATTTCGTTATGCTTCACAAATTCTATAGCTACATAATGAGAAAATAAGCCAGCCTTTTTTGAATTTAATACTGAAAAATACTTATCATAAGCTTGGTCCATTTTCTCTAATTTTGTTTCATTAATAGCTTCGCCTGCTAAAATTTCATTTACTTTTTGTATGAACTTTTTAACTGAGTCATTAAATTGCTCTTCTATATTTGAATTTTTATCTTTTTCAATTTTTTTTAATGCAGACATAATCATTGGTATATGTAT
>NZ_JBICNX010000356.1:0-468 GCF_043107035.1 Staphylococcus sp. 231237_7MaSpsaltlick | reverse complement strand
CATAAAAAAATCCCTTCAAAGGTTTCACTTTTAAGTGTCTTCCTTGAAGGGAGCATATCAAACCAAAGTTGCAATGACTATTTTTTATGGTCACTTTTACTAACTAATACTAAACCAATGATTGTCAAAATAACCATCAACATTTCATAATCAGTCAATGTTACTCCTTTATAAGAGTCAAACCATATTTTCCCATTTATAATGAGATTAGCCACCATCTATCTAACTTGCTCAACTTTTATTTTATCATAGAAGCAATCCCTCTATTAACATATTATTGTTTCATTTTATATCATAAAAAATTCTACGTTTTACATTCCAATTATAGTTTGTTTCTACATTTCCATCTCTCACTCTTTGTCATGCACTCAGTGTTGCATTGAGAAATAGATTTACGTATAGTATGTTCGTTTTATGTTCACAATGATTATTTTTCTTTCCTCTAATATATAAACCGCCCAGCCTTTC
>NZ_JBICNX010000355.1:0-468 GCF_043107035.1 Staphylococcus sp. 231237_7MaSpsaltlick | reverse complement strand
AAGTGAAATTTTTAGTGCCTATTGACTTCAATCTATCTTCCTTAATGGTCACATCGTAATAATCATTGATGTTATCTATCCCTATAACTTCATGACCTTGTTTAATTAATTTTTTTGATAAATGCGAACCTATAAAACCCGCTGAACCTGTAATCAAAATTTTCATTTTCTTATCTCTCCATTTATAATGTTTTTATAAGCTTTTAGTGCATCTACCCTTTTTTTAGTAACTATTTCTTTAACATTATTACTTACTTTATTATAGTTCTCTGCAATGTTATTTAATCTAAACTCGTTATTGTTAATTAACTTCTCTACTAAATTAGTAAAACTGGATAAATCTCTATAATCAAATGAATAAGAATTTTCAACACTTTCTTTCAATCCCCCTGCTCTTGAAGTAATTACAGGTACCCTGTTACTAATTGCTTCTACAACAGCTCTTCCATGTCCTTCAGTTTTACTTGG
>NZ_JBICNX010000354.1:0-469 GCF_043107035.1 Staphylococcus sp. 231237_7MaSpsaltlick | reverse complement strand
GAAGCAGATGAAGTTATATTAGCTTGGGGTGCTTACGCTAAAAAAGCTTGTATTGAGTCTAGGGTCAATGAAGTGTTGGAAATGTTGAAACCTCATAAGAAGAAAGTAAAGCAACTTATTAATCCTGAAACAAATGAAATCATGCATCCACTTAATCCTAAAGCACGTCAAAAATGGGTAGTGAAAGCTTAACAAGTTAAAAATATTATTCATAAAATAAAGTTATTTTGTAGCTTTTCACATTATTAACATTTATTTTTAAAAAAGAGTATACAAATATTGCAAAATCAATTAAAATAATTATATAGTAATCCGATTCTATATATATAAATTAAGGAGCTAAAAAATGAACTTTCAAAATCAGTCCAAAAACCCAAATGCCTTTCCGAATGTGAGTCAAAGTGATAAGACAATGGCCATGTTAATATGGATATTAAATATATTCACAGGATTTATTGGTCCATTAATT
>NZ_JBICNX010000353.1:0-470 GCF_043107035.1 Staphylococcus sp. 231237_7MaSpsaltlick | reverse complement strand
TTATATTACTGCTCTGATATTTATCGAATAAATTACCGGATATAGTAGTAGCAACAATAAGTATTATTGTACCAGGTGTCATTATAAAACCTGATTCCATAGGGCTAAATTTAAAGACAGATTGCGTTAATATAGGTAAAATACTTTCTACAGACAAAAGTAGCATCATAGTTAAAAAAATAGCTGAAATACTAAGTATTGTCACTTTATTTCTAAAAAATTTTAAATTAATCAATGGATGAATTTGTTTCTTTTCAAAATTTATATAAGTGATTACGGACAATGAACAAAAAACAAAACTTGCTAAAGTAGATATATAGTGAGAATTTAGAAATAATAAAATTAAAAAGATAGATGTACACAATACTAAATATAAAAGAGAAGATTTAATATTAAAGTAGTCCCTTTTTTTTGTAAAATTATTTTTAAGAAATAACAAACTGAGTATAAATAAAATAAACTCTAAAGGG